>CAUORV010000128.1:0-3790 GCA_963507085.1 uncultured Atopobium sp. | reverse complement strand
GGATAAACTTCATATCTACTCTATATTGTCTTTACAATTGTTGTTAAATATGATAGGGAATTGGCAAATTGATTATCGATTAAAAATATGCTCTGAGAGAGGAATCATCTGCCTCAGAGCATATCTTTATCAAATTTGTATTTAATCTATTGTTGATTAAGAAGCTCATCTAATCTTGATGCGCGTTCAACTTGTCGATTAAGTCCTTGTTCTAATACTTCTTCAGAACCAATTACGGTAACTTTTTGTTTTGCTCTTGATACACCCGTATAAATCAATTCTCGCAGATTCAAAGGAGAGTCAGCTTCGTTGGTAAGCATTACCAACGCATGTTTATATTCAGATCCCTGGCTTTTATGTATGGTAATGGCATAACCAAGTTCTGCTACTTCAATCTGTGGACGAGAAACATAGCGGACAGTTCCCTTTTCTTTTCCTGGGAGAACTAATTTAAAAGAACTTCTTCCCTCTTGAGTAACTCGTTTAACTAAAAGACCTGTGTCACCATTTTGGATGTCTAAAGTACTTTGATTTTTTCTAACTACCAACACTGAACCAATACGCTCCCCATATGCATCAACATCACTTTTTGTTGAAATAAAGTCTTTTTCAATTTCTTTAGATATAACAGTATTCCATTCTTGTACGCTGTTAGCGCCTGCTTTTGTTCCACGTTTTTTGGCGCAGAGTAATCGTAGATTATTCATTTCATCAAGTAATGTTGCGTATTGTTGATCAAGTTCTTCTTTGGAAATTTGATCGTCTTTTTCTTGTTTGTAAAGCTCACCAACTTTTTGACTCAAGTCCTTATAGTGTTGTATGAGCTCCTCTTTATAAGAAGAATTTTCTCTTGAATTAAGTGAATCAATCAGAGTGACGTTTTTCTCGCCAGATTTAAGTAGATCAATGGCCTTTTGTATATCCTGATTTTTGATTAGCTTTACTAAGGTGCTAACTCCACCTGTATTGCGATGACCTTGAGTAAGCGCTACAAGTCCGTTATGCAATTGAATAAATGAGGTTTCAGAGTGATCATTTGGCCACTGTTCTTCTGTGGATGTAGCTGTCTTCTCCCATAATTTTTTCAGCATGTTGTCAAGTTTGATACTTGCGGATAAATCTATTGAGGTGTCGCGGCGTGCCTGGTTTTGCATGCCCTTTACGATATCTGCCAGTACAGTTCCAACTTCTACAGACGCAAGTTGATCTGGGTCACCGATTACAATGACCTTTGCGTCTTGAGGAATTGCTTCTAGTAATTTTTTAAACATGAGAAGGGAAACCATTGACGCCTCGTCAATGATAAATACATCTCCTGACAGTTTGTTCTTTGCGTCATATGTGAAGTTTTCAATAACGGTGGGCTTAGCTCCAAGGAGTTTGTGGAGTGTGACCGCTTCAAGTTTCCCGTAGAAATCACTCTCAGAAGATGGAGCTTCGTTTTGGATTGATTCCTTAAGGCGATTAGCTGCTTTTCCTGTTGGTGCAGCAAGCTTGATATCAAGTCTTTTTTCAGGGTTGGTTTGGCGAAGGATTTCAATCATTCGTGCAACTGTTGTTGTTTTTCCCGTACCAGGTCCACCAGTTAGCACAACAAAGTTCTTTTGAGTTATTGCTCCGAGTGCTCTGACCTGCATAGGGCTTAAACAACCCTTCTCGCCAATTTTGAGTAAATCATGGGATTGAATGGCATTGCTAATCTGCCCAACGGAAGGAGTTTTATCAGCAAGGTTTCTTGTTTGTCGCAAGATGATCTGTTCAGCAATAACCCTTTCTGCATACCAATATTTGTTTAGATAGAGCCATGGTGTTTCACTACTTGAAATTTCAAGTTGAAGAGGAAGAATGTTTTGTTGGTCTTCTGTTGTGGTTTGTTGATTTTTGGATACGTTGCAATATGGGCTCTTAATCAATGCTTCAACGACGTTTTTTGTTGAAAAGGAATCAGGCCATGTAACCTCGTTAAGATTAAGACAGGTTGCGCCTTCATCAATTGCCTTGAAACAGTAGGCGGCCGCTTCTTCTACTAAGAAAGCATCACCTTGCCCAGGATGTAAGATGCTAAGTTCTTTTACATCGTGGTTTGATGGACGAAGAAGACGGCGAGCAAGTATCCGGAATGATTCCATTTTTCTCTCTTCGGGGTCTTCGATCTCAAAGCTTTGAGGTTTTGTATAGGTAAAACTATTCATGAGATGAATCTCCTTCAAGAATTGCATTTGTTTCAATTACTAGATCTTCAGGGATTGCCCAGGTAAATACTCCAGGAGCCTCTTCTGTGTTGTTTAGTGGTTGATCGCCCATGCCTCTGACAAAGAGATATGCAACGCCTTTAGGAACCTTTCCTGTAATTTTATATACGGCAACTGCATAGATAAGTGCTTGTAAGAGGTAAGTCGCATCTTTCATTTCTTTTACAACAAATTCATGCCTATAGTCATTACGGCGTGGAGTGAGGACGGTTATTGTTGAATCCGTATCATCTGGATCTTCAATTTCTTCAGTTTTTCCAAACAGCCTTGTAAGGTTGTTTGTTTTCCAGTCAGCGATGAAGTAATCCCCCTGATCATCACGCAGAAGAACATCAATGCTTCCTGTAAGAATGCCTTTCATTGATATTGCATTACCCAGTCGCTCAGCAAAGTCTAATAGCTCATCAGAGTGGACGTGTTCTTTCCAACAGCAAAGCATAGATTTACTATTTGGGGCTAAATTGAAATCAAACTCCAGTTCTGCGCGAATATTTTGAGGATTAATATCTACAAAAGATTTACCCTCAAATGGCCCATTTAAGCTAATACTAAAGACCTGCTTTAGTGCTTGTGTCAGCCTTTCATGGGATTCTTCAAACGATAGAGGCTCGTGATCTTTGGAGTTTAAGTTCTTTTCTATAAGCGTTTGTTTTGCTGCGTATGAACAAGCTTCATCAAGGCTCAGTGATGGATTTGACCTGCGAACATTAATGAGGTTTTCAAATGCTGAGTGAATTTGAGTACCAAAATCTTTTCCCGCTTCTAAATCTACCAGTGGGTGAGTGTCAGCAGTGAGTTCTTTGTTAAACCATTCTTCATTTGGAGATGTCGTTTTGATTTCATTTATGAGGTTCTCATCATTTTTACCGTTTGAAGCGTCCGAAATTTCTTCAATTTCATCATCATCATTTCCGCCTCCGCTGATCATAACGTCTGATTTCAGGTTAGCGGAGATGCTGGAGTAAGAGGTTCTGTATTTCAGTTCTGGTAAATCGGAAGCATCAATATGCTTATAGGCATATAGTTCATCAGGTATGCTTGACCGAGCCCTGTCATTAGAGACATCTTCTCCGCTATTTAGCACATCATCAGTAAGCTCGAAAGTAATGCTACTTAATTTGGACTTTGCATTAGCCAAAGCTCGCCCTAAAGGAGGAAGATTTTTGGCTTCTTTACTTGAATTATCTTCTGGAAGGGGATTGGTCCACACGACGTTCAATAACTCTGCTCGAGTGAAGGCTACATAGGCTATACGTGCATTTTCTTCCGATTCCTTTTTAATCTTTTTTTGTTTAAGCTCTTCTACGGAACAGCTTTGGAAATCTGGAAATGAAGAAAAAGCGTAGAGGTAGCAAGGCTTATTTTGTTTCCTAGGATCTTTATTAATAAAGCCATTTCGTTCTTGCGTGGCTAAATAAGGTAAGAGAACTATTGGAAATTGAAGTCCTTTAGAACCATGATATGTGTATATTTGTACAGATGGCTCATCGGTAGGTATATTAAGTTTTTCTTCATCTTCTGCGTTTCTTGGATTTTTG
>CAUORV010000127.1:0-3796 GCA_963507085.1 uncultured Atopobium sp. | reverse complement strand
GCATTCAACGATCAAATGACAACTTTGAGCTTGTGGTGCAGTAGGGGCGAGAAACACGTTGGACAGTTACGGTGGTTGCGCGTTTGTGTTTGAGCGGCTCGCTGACACAGACCGCTGCTTTTATACCGCTCGCCGTAGTTGTTCAAGCAAGCTAACTTCTGCTGAAAAATTTTATATAAACTAAAAGGTCAAATCGATTTCTTCTGAGATTGCTTGTGTGTTTAAGCATGGATTTCGGAGGGGCCTATGCTTCACTTCAACCACGGTTCAAAGCAAGAAGCCAACGAGGGAAATGCGAGCGCTGCTGGCAACGCAGGCACGGGCGCTGCTGGCGTGAGTTCCGCTGGCGCTGTGGATGCTGCTGGTGCGGGCGCCGGAGCCCCTAACATCCCCACACCTCCTGAGGGATATCAGCAGGCAGCCTTTGCCTCTACGTTACCAACAATTGCTGATCAGACGGCTAACTTAAGCTCGCAGATTGGTGTCATTTCTCCAGGTGAAAGTGAGGAAGACGCTGAGGCTCGTGAAGCATACGAAAGTCTGGCGCGTCACCGTAAAGCTCGTCGTAAAAAGAAGCTTATTAAGGCGGGAATAACCGCCGGAGTCTTTGTTCTTCTCGTCACATTGTTTATTTTGCCTATGTGTCAGGGCGGACAGGGCCAGAACACTACCGTGATGCCAAGCACTACGTTTGTCACGCGCGGCGAGTTCAGCGATTCTGTTTCCGCGTCTGGATCCATCAAGCCCGTGTCGTCAACTGTGGTAACTCCCGAGGTAGATGGCATTATTCAGGACGTTCAGGTTTCTGAGGGCACGTACGTCCATAAAGGCGACAAGCTCTTTACTATCAAGAATGATGAGTTGGACAAGGCTGTTCGTAAGGCGTCTCAGCAGGTAAAAGCAGCCGAGAACGAGGTCAGTAAGGCTCGCTCGGCCCTAGCGTCCGCACGCAACGGTGTCTCCGAGGCAGGTGAGGACGGACAGGAGGCAAACGCTGCGTCTGTTGCTGCTGCTGTTGAAGCGGCAGAGGCAAATCTGGAGAGCGCCCAGATTGCGCTTGAGGAGGCTCGCTCCGCTTACAACGACGCAATTGCCCAGGCAGATAAGCGTATAGTCACCGCTCCATGCGACGGCACGGTTATTGTGATGAACGCAGTGAACGGCGCTTCTGTTGGTTCGTCCGCGCCGGGTACTGGCAACGCTGGTCCACTGATTACTATCGCGGACCTTTCCCAGATGAAGGTAAACGTCCAGATAAACGAGGTAGACATTTCTCGCATCGCCGTTGACCAGAAGGCACAGGTCAGCTTTACAGCTCTGAGAGATCTGTATTGCGATGCAGTGGTCACTCACGTTTCTGCCGTCTCGTCCAACGGTGCCGACGCGGGCGCAAGTTACGATAATCCTGGTCGATCCATTGTTTCCTACACCGTTGACCTGCTTATTAGCAGTCCCGACGCCTCCATCAAGCCGGGTATGACCGCCAACGTGGACATCATGATTCAGCACATGGACAACGTGCTGACCGTGCCGCTTGTTGCTGTCATGGACGATGGCGATGGTGCTTACGTCAACGTGGTTACTTCTCGTGACGAGAAGGGCTATCCGCAGGTAAAGCGCGTGCCAGTGACCGTAAAGGCGCAAAGTTCTACGACGGCCGTCATCGAGGGCGCCGGTATTGAGGACGGCACTGAGGTGATGATTGGCGGTGGCGCCGGCGGTCCATCTCAGGGCGCGGCTATGGACGCTCCAGCAGGCGCAACGTCTGGCTCGGGGACCAGCTCAACGTCCGGTGCAACGTCCGACACAACGGGCTCCAAAGACTCCAAGTAGGCGACGCGTATGTCCAAGGTAATTGAGGTACATAAGCTGCATCGCATTTACGAGACGGCTGCAGGTTTGACGCACGCCTTACGAGGCGTTTCTCTGACTGTGGAGAAGGGCGAGTTTCTTTGCATCATGGGTCCATCAGGCTCGGGCAAATCAACCCTGATGAACATTTTGGGTTGCCTGGATACGCCTACTGCTGGTTCATACAAGCTCGAGGGACTTGAGGTTGCAGATCTTTCCGATGACGATCTAGCGGAGATTCGTGCCACGCGTCTGGGCTTTGTCTTCCAGTCGTTTAACCTACTGCCGCGCACTACGGTGCTGCGAAACGTTATGCTGCCGCTCATCTACTCGGATATTCCCGCAAAAGAGCGAGAGTTGCGTGCTTGGAAGGCGCTGCGTTCTGTTGGCCTGCCCGAGGAGTACTACGAGCATAAGTCCAACGAGCTTTCCGGCGGTCAGGTGCAGCGCGTTGCCATTGCTCGAGCGCTGGTTAATGACCCAGCGGTCATTTTTGCCGATGAGCCAACAGGTAACCTGGATTCTGCAACCAGTGAGATGGTCCTCAACACGTTCAAGTCCATGCAAGAGCGTGGTAAAACAATCGTGCTGATTACGCACGACCCCGAGACCGCGTTTTGGGCTGACCGCGTGGTGCATATTCGTGACGGTCGTCTGCTCACTGACGAGCAGGAAAAGGAGTTTGTGAAGCAACACGCCGCGCAGTCCGCACCGGGCGCACATGCCGCATCTGGCGTGCACGCTGCACCGGGCGCACGACCCGCGACAGGAGGTGCTGCGCTATGAGGCTGATGGATCTGCTGCGAGAAACCCTGTCTGCGCTCAACGCTAACCGCGGCCGCAGCCTGTTGACGGTGCTGGGCATTGTTATTGGCATCAGCGCAGTTATTGCTATGACAGCGCTTATCGACGGAATCAAGTATTCGCTGGTCAGCTCGCTGGGCCTCAACCAGTCGCGTATGGTCATGATCTACGCGTGGCCAGACCGCGAGGTCACGCAGCAGGACCTGGAGATGCTGCAGCTCAGCGTACCAGGGTATGAGCTTGTCACCGGTATTGACTCCACCATGGCCCGCGTTAACTCGGCCGAGAAGCAGTTTGACGCGCGAATCATCGGCTGCACGCCCGACTACTTCACTGTCATGGGCCTCAAGGCATCTGCGGGTTCGCTCCTTACAAAGTCCGACGTAGATGACACATCTAAAAACGTTCTTCTCGACAAATTGTCTGCCGAGAAACTCTTTGGCAGTGCAGATGCTTCCATTGGACAGGTTGTTCGCATCAACAACGACAGCTACACCATTGCGGGCGTGGTTGACAGTGGTCCAAACGGCGGCGGGCAAGGCGATACGCTGCTGGCCTACATGCCGTACTCCACGTATTCCGCGCGTCTGACGGGCACTAAAACTATCAGCCAGGTTTTTGGTTACGCTCGCGAAAACGTTGACATGAAGGCGCTTGCGGATGAAACAAAGTCCTGGTTGCTGGACTGGTTTAACATTCCGTCCGCGCAGGCCGAAGATCGCGTGACGGTTATGACGCTTTCGTCCATTATTGAGCAGATGAACGCCACGCTTATGTCGTTCCAGGTCCTGGTTACCGCCACGGCGAGCATTTCGCTTCTGGTTGGCGGCATTGGCATCATGAACATGATGCTCACTAACGTGACGGAGCGTATTAGGGAGATTGGCCTGCGTAAGGCCCTGGGCGCTCGCGCGTCCGACATCACCAAGCAGTTCCTATGCGAGTCCATTTTGATTTGCATTATGGGCGGCGTGATTGGCATTGCCTTGGGTTACGCTGGAGCGTGGGGCCTGGCTGGCTCGTTTAGCAGCATGATTACGCTTGAGACGGGCATTACGCCTATCATAACGCCGAACATTGTGATGATTACCTCGGGAATCTGCATTGGCATCGGACTCATCTTTGGCTACTGGCCTGCTCG
>CAUORV010000126.1:0-3802 GCA_963507085.1 uncultured Atopobium sp. | reverse complement strand
AAGCTTCATTTCTTGCTTGGTAACTTTAGGAGCAAACGTTACTTCTCGCTCATCTTGTACCTGCCACTCAAGAAAACCTTCCTTGAGCTCAAAAAGAGCCTGTGACAGAGCATCAGCACCTAGCTGTGCTAGAGCGTCAGTGAGCTGCTCAGTATTTTTGGAGCCAACCTCACACGATGCTTGTTTGCACCAATCTCCTGCATCAAGTTCATGGGCAATCTTCATGATAGAAACGCCAGCAACAACATCACCCGCGAGGATGGCGCGCTGAATTGGAGCAGCTCCTCGCCAGCGAGGCAGCAGTGATGCGTGAACGTTCAAAGCACCGTAAGGCGCGAGAGAGATTACCTCATCAGGCAAAATGCAGCCAAAAGCAACCACGCAGAGCGCTTCTGGTTGTGCCTCACGCATGGCAGAGATTACTTCTGGAGTCATGCGATTTGCCTCAAGAACGGGTAGGCCAAGCTCTTGTGCGCATTCTTTTACAGGAGACGGCTCAAGCGCCTTACCACGACCACGAACGGCATCTGGCCTTGTAATAACCAAAGCTACTTGGTGATCATGGGCAAGTTTTTTGAGCGATGGAACAGCAAAGTCTGGAGTTCCCATAAAGACTACGCGCATGTCAACTCCTAATAGTCTGTCTGACCAGGGCGAGCGCCAGAAGCCAGTGCCTCTTTGTACTCCTGCAATGTCTCCATACGAGCACCTGGTCCCAGATGGTCAGGCATGGTTACGCCATTAATGTGGTCAATCTCATGCTGTAAACAAACGGCGAGAAGATCTCCTTCTGCCTCATAGCGCATCAGATCGCCCTCGAGGTTATATGCGTGAACGACAACATGACTTGGACGCGTAACCGGAACCGTAATGCCTGGGAACGAAAGACAGCCCTCCTCGTACACACGAGGCTCGCCATCTGCAACTTTAATCTCTGGATTAATGAGCACAAAAGGGTTCTCTTGGCCGTTGGGATAGTCAACATCGATGACTACCATGCGCTTCATATAGCCCACCTGAGGTCCAGCAAGACCAACGCCATCGGTAGCATACATAACTTTGAGCATGTGCTCAGCCATCTTGCGGACATCGTCGTTAATATCGTCAATCTCTTCGCACTCTTGGCTCAGACGAGGGTCTGGCCAAAGCACCATATCATCAACTTCAGAACTCATAACTTTCCTTACATCATGTCGTAAGCATCAACATCTAATGTCATGTTGATACCCACTCTTTTATCAAGTGAAGCAGCACATTCAGAAAGAATTTCTCCCACCTGAGCGTCCACGGGAGATTTTACTAAAATATGCCTGCGATACTTATCTTTTACCTTGGCTTTTACACAATCAGCAGGACCCAAAATCTCCCATCCTGTTTGCGCGTCTAACTTTGTATGCAGCGCCTCTGCCATCTGGTCCGCTACGCGACGAACTTCTTTTTCTGAAGCTCCCCAAAAAAGCACATTAGACAACCGCGAGAAGGGCGGATAAGCCCCCTCTCTTCTCTCTTTAAGTTCTGCATCAAGAAACGGGCATCTGTCATGGGTCACAACAGAAGCAATAGCAGGATGTGTTGACCAGTACGACTGAATGATGACCTTACCTGGCTTTTCTCCCCTGCCCGCACGACCAGCAACCTGCTCCAGCAAGTCAAATGTTCTCTCAGCTGCTCTAAAATCTGGCAGCTTAAGCATGGTATCGGCATTGATAACGCCAACCAAGGTAACATCAGGAAAATCCAGGCCTTTTGCAATCATCTGCGTACCAATGAGCACTGCTCCTGGAGTTGCGTCAAAGAGCTCAAGGAGTCGCTGGTGTTCGCCCTTTTTAGCCGTGGTATCAGCGTCCATACGAATAATTGGCGCATCGCTGCCAAGCAGAAGCTTGAGCTCATCTTCTACACGCTGTGTTCCCACACCATATGCACCCATATAACGGCTGCCGCAGTTTGGACATTTGCTGGAAGGGTTAGGATACGCATGCTGAGACCACTGCCTGCCGCAACTGTGACAAACAAGAGAATGCGTGCGCTCATGGTACGTGAGAGACGTCGAGCAATGCGGACACTCGGGCACACAGCCACACTCACGACACATCAAAAAGTTTGCGAATCCTCGACGATTAAGGAGCAGAACGCTTTTCTCGCCACGCTCTGTTGTCTCCTGCAAGGCCTCAGCAAGAGCTGCCGAGAAGACCGATCTGCCTCCGTTTTTAAACTGGGAAGCCATATCAACTACCTGGACCTGCGGAAGCACCGCCACACCAGGCCTCTCGGTCATGGTAACGCGCGTCCATTGAGTACCACGCCAACTTCCTTGAGCCGTTCGATATAAGCTCTCAAGCGAAGGTGTTGCAGAACCAAGCACCAGCGCAGCACCGCGAAGACGGGCCATCTGAGCAGCAACTTCTCTTGCGTGATAGCGTGGGAGCGAATCTTGCTTGTATGAAGCCTCGTGTTCCTCGTCAATGATGTACAGTCCAGGGTTTTGGATGGGTGCAAACAGAGCAGATCGAGCACCTACTACCACGCGAGCCCTACCTTGTCTAATCAAATCCCACTGGTCAAAACGCTCACCGAGGGAAAGCTTTGAGTGGAGAACAGCCACCTGCTCGCCAAAACGCGAGCGGAACCGGCCGACTGTTTGTGCCGTAAGAGAAATTTCTGGCACAAGTACTACAGCACCCTTGCCCACCGCTAAAGTCTTCTCAATAGCAGAGAGATATACCTCAGTTTTACCTGAACCCGTTACACCATCAATAAGCACAACATCGCCCTGAGCAGCAGCTTGTGCAGCCGCAATTGCATCAAGAGCAGACTCTTGACCCTCAGTAAGCTGTTGAGGGCGAGGTGCTACGCCACTTGAAAGCGTGGTTCCCAGACCCTCCTGGCTTCCACGAATTTGTCGCTGAGTGCGGACCTCAACAATGCCTTTTTTCTGCAGCGCAGTAACCGCACTACGTGCTCCTGGAATGGTAGCCGAAAGCTCGGATAATCTCATAGCACCTTGTGCGAGAGCCTCAAGCACCGAACGTTGCTTGCTTGCATTTGCTGCAGGCGTAAAATCTGCCGCCTTTTCTGTCAGCTCAACCCAGCGCTCATCAACAGGACCGGACTTCTCGCAAACAAGCTGCCAGGGAGATTCTGTATCTTTTCTGGTGACTTTAACCTTTTGGCCAGGCGCTAAAAAAGGATGCAATGCGTCTGCATAACTACAGGCGTATTCTTTGCTCATCCATTCTGCTACCTGCGCAGATTGCTCATCAAATGCTGAATCTGCTAGAACTTGTGTTATTGGAAGGACGCGAGAAACATCTAAACCTAAAGACACACGGTCTGAGACACCCACAATGTAGCCAACAACCTGCCTGTGAGAAAACGGCACCAAGACCGTTGTTCCCACAACCGCAGTCTCTTCCAAGGCTTCTGGAACAGCGTAGTCAAACGTGCCAGAGAGAGCACGAGTTGGTATGTCTAAAACAACATGTGCAAAAGGCACGTTCTTGCCTCCTTAAAGCCGTGGTTGATGGTTTACATCAAACGTGTAACGAGCAACGTGTGGCTGACCAGCTTCTTCAACCTCAACACAAACAAATGCGCACTCAACCTTAGTAAATCCGTGCTGCATCAAGACGTAGGCATAGAAGTTTGCCTGCATTTGATGATGCTCATAAATTTGAGTAGCACTAAGGCCTTTATCGCCTGTTTTATAGTCAACTACCAGCGCATCTTTGCTTCCCTTATTATAAGCGAGAAGATCGATGGCTCCTTCTACATAGTTCCCATATTCAGAATCAACCTGCAG
>CAUORV010000125.1:0-3886 GCA_963507085.1 uncultured Atopobium sp. | reverse complement strand
GCAACGTCTAAGCGCCAACCGCGAGCACCTCGGCGCAGCCACGTTCTAATAACGCCATTCTCGCCACAAATAAACTCCTGGTAGTCAGGATTTTCAGACACAATAGTTGGCAGTGCATCAACGCCCCACCAGCTCTCGTACGTTCCATCCTCATGGAACGTAAACCACTTATCATAGGCAGAACCAGCCTGCTGAACTGCTCCTGGTTCAGAGTAGTTAGAAAATTTATTAAAGTATTTTGAATCAGCACCACAGTGATTAAAAACGCCATCCAAAATAATGGAAATACCATGCTCAGCAGCTTTAACGCAGAGGCGTTCAAAATCCTCTACAGTGCCCAATACGGGATCAACTTCTAAATAATCCGCAATATCGTAGCGATGATTACTGGAAGCAGCATAGATTGGATTCAAATAAAGCGCAGTTATTCCAAGGTTTTCCAAGTAGGAAAGCTTCTCTTCAATACCGGCTAAAGAACCGCCGTAGAAATCCCACTCAGTCACTCGGCCGTTGGCATCTCGCTGATACTCAGGAGTCTTCTCCCAGTCTTCAACCAGCTGGCGAGAAACCCCATTTCTTGGAACGGCAAGCGCCTGCTTGGTACGTTCGCGCCAGTTTGCATCTCGTGCAAATCTGTCAGGGAAAATCTGGTAGACAACTCCCCCCTTGTACCAGCTAGGATCTTCTACACCAGGGAAGCTTGCACGAGGCTCATAGCAGGTAATCTGAAATGATGATGGCTCGCCATAAGCAAAGCTGCCAACACCGGTGCATCTATTTTCTTGAGCACCATATGACCAGACTGCTCCGTCAGAAGCCTGCAACTCAAAGCGATACCAAATAAGTCCTGTAGCAGCTGGTTTAACAATTGTCTCAAAGCACTGCGCATAGTCAGGTACACCAGTCGGAAGCGCGCCAGCAAAATCACTCTTTTGCATCACAACGCGTTTCTCGCCAGACAGAGCTTGGGCCTCTGGAGACGATTCAGGTCCATACTCTTGCCAGAGACGAAGCGTTACTGATTGAACATCATCGTCCCAAGCAAATATTCTGATTGTTGCTGAAGTACCTAGTTCTACCGCGCCTTTTGGATCCCTACAAACAATGTTTGAGGTGTTGTGAAAAGCCTGCATTCTTACCAATCTCGACGACGTACATACCTGATAATCTCAGGGTGTAGTAAATGATACACGTCAAGATATTCATTTGCAGCGTTATGCCAACTAAAGTCCTCTGTCATCGCCTGTTTTACAAGATTTGCCCACGCTTGTTTATCGTTTCTATAAACATCGGCGGCGTACAGAATAATATCTGCCATTTCATCTGCGTTTTGATTGGCAAAACTAAAGCCGGTTCCTTCTCCCGTAAACTGGTTGAACGGTTTTACAGAATCTGCCAGACCGCCCGTCTCGCGAACTACAGGAAGCGTGCCATAACGCATGGAAATCATCTGAGAAAGGCCGCAAGGCTCAAACTCTGAAGGCATCAAAAACATATCTGCACCTGCATACATGCGGTGAGAAAGCGCAATATCAAACTCAATACGTGCTGCCATACGGTTGCCATAGTGCCCATCAAAGAAGCGCATAGCGTCTTCTTGTTCAGCGTCACCAGTTCCTAGAACAGCAACCTCAATACCTGCACAAATAAGGCGGTCCATCGCATAGCGAATCAGGCCCAAACCCTTCTGGTTAGTCAAACGAGTAACCATTACCGCAAGTGGCGCATCCGGATCTACCTCAAGCCCCAGCTCTTCTTGCAGCTGACGCTTACACTCAGCCTTTCCTTCCATATGACGTGCCGAGAAGTTCTGTGGAATATAAGGATCGCTTGCAGGTGACCAAGCACCAAGGTCAATACCGTTTAAAATTCCACGCAGAACACTTTGACGGCGACGGAAGATGTCATCCATCCCCTCTCCGAAGTGCTCTGTCTGAAGCTCCTGAGCATACGTTGGACTAACGGTAAGCAGGTAGTCAGAGTAGCAAAGTGCACCCTTCATAAAATTGATAGAGCTTGCATCACACCTTAACTGGTCAACTGCTGCTGGGATATCTGCAAGACCTAGCACGTCGGCGAGCATCTTGTCAGTAAACTGGCCTTGGAACTTGACGTTATGAATGGAGAAGACCGTCTTAACGTTGTGGACCTCAGGGACGCCCTGATACTGCTCACGCAAAAATACGGGTGCCAGTGCCGTTTGCCAGTCATTGCAGTGCAGAACGTCGCAGGAGAGCTCTGGGACGTGTGCAATCAGCTCACACAGAGCCTTGGAGAAGAACGCATAGCGCTCTCCATCATCAAAGTAGCCATAAAGGCCATCACGAGCAAAGTAAGACTCGTTATCTACAAAGTAAAAATCAACGCCTTCATGAACCAGATGCCACAGCCCACAATACTCAAAGCGCCACGAAAGAGGCACCTGAAGCTCGTAGACCTTTTTCATCTTTTGTTTCCACTCGGGCTTAATAGAGCTGTAGAGTGGCGAAATAACCGCCACTCTTGCTCCTACTTTTTTAAGTGCTTGTGGCAATGAGCCCGAAACATCTCCAAGACCACCCGACTTGGAAAAAGGCGCTACCTCTGAAGTTGCATAGACAACGCGAAGTTTGCGACGCTTGGAGACTTGGGACATTGTTACGCCACCCTCTTATTGTTTTTACGCTGAAGAAGAATTTCTTCGCTTGTACCACGAAGCTCAGTACCTGCAGGAATAATGTTAGAACGGTCTACAATAGCGTGCTCGACTACAGAACCTTCCTTAACAATGCAACCTTCCATCACAATAGAATCGCGTACTACTGCGCCACGCTCAATGATGACGTTACGACCAAGGATGGAACCGGTAACAGATCCACGGATACGACAACCTGCAGAAATGGTTGAGTTGCTAACTTTTGAGCCAATCTCAAATTTTGCAGGAGCAGTATCGTGTGCCTTTGTCTTGATGGAGCGCTCTGGAGTAAAGAGTTCATTTGCTGGCATGGGGTTCAAAAGCTCCATGTTAGCCCGATAATAAGAGTTCTTTGAGAAGATAGATGCTACATGACCTTCAAAGTGGAAGGTGCGAACCTTGACGCGGTTATAGTCAGCGTGGAGTGCCTCAAAAAGATCAAGATAATCAGTAGCTCTATACCAATCAAGCATGTCAATAAGCAGGTCGCGCTTGATAATAAAGCAGTCGAGAGAAGCCTCGTCTCCGCGCTGAACACCATTGTGCGTTTTAACTACACGGTCACCGTCAAGCTCAACACCAACAACGTCTCTATCGTTATAACGAGTGGTGTAGGTCATCATAGTGATGTCTGCATCGGACTCAAGGTGCTGGTCAAGCAGCTCGGTAAGATCAGAGTTGAAAACAAAATTTGAAGTGGACAACAGAACATACTCTGCATCAGTTCTCTCAAGATATGGCTTGTTGGAAATCAGATCTCTGAGCAGGAAACGAGCTCCTGCGTGGGAGGTACCAAAAGCAGATCCAGGCAGAATAAATAAACCACCGCTCTTACGGTCCAAGTTCCAGTCTTTGCCAGAGCCAAGATGATCGATAAGTGAGCGATAGTTAAAGGGCATGATTACGCCAACGGTACTAATGTCCGAATTAACCATATTTGAAAGAGGAAAATCCACCAGGCGATATCTTCCCAAGAAAGGCATGGATGCAATTGGGCGTACATCATTGGCGATTTCCATGTTAGTAGACGCATAATTGCAGGTAATAAGACCAATTACTCTATTCATTATTGCTCACCTCTTTCGACTACTACATCATTTCCAACAACAGCAATCTCCTTGTTCAAATCAGAGCTGCCAATATGGACGTTCTTCTCGACCACAGCGTTCTCGCCAAGAATTGCACGAATTACCACCGCACCAGGCTTAACTT
>CAUORV010000124.1:0-3946 GCA_963507085.1 uncultured Atopobium sp. | reverse complement strand
ACGGCGCAAACACCTCCGCGCCCGATTCTCGTCCACAGAAAGCTGCCGCTAAATCCGACCTCAGAAGCCTCTCGTCTGAACAAATTCTTGACCTGGTGACTTCACTTGGCCAGCCAAAATTCCGTGCAAAACAGATTGAGGAGTGGATCTGGTCTAAAGGCGCTACCTCTTTTGATCAGATGAGCAATCTCCCAAAAACATTGCGAGAAGATCTATCTAACCAGGTAACTCTTGCTGGCGCTGAACAAATTGTTCGCCAGGTCTCTGAAGATGGAAGCCGTAAATACCTGCTTCGCTACCCTGATGGCACGTCTGTTGAGTGCGTTGGTATGCCAAACGATAACAAGCTCTCAGTCTGCGCTTCCACGCAGGCGGGCTGCGCCATGGGCTGCGCTTTCTGCGCAACGGGTGCTGCTGGCCTCACTCGTTCCCTTTCTGCAAGTGAAATCTATGAGCAGGTTATGCACGTCCGTGACGACTTTGACGCGCGCGTTACCAGTGTTGTTCTTATGGGCCAGGGTGAGCCTTTCATGAACTACGACGCCACTCTTGCAGCCATGAGACGCCTTAACTCCCCCGATGGAGCTGGTATTGGTGCTCGCCATATTACGGTGTCTACCTGCGGTGTTATTCCAATGATTAAGCGTTTTGCTTCTGAGCCAGAGCAATTCACACTTGCCGTTTCGCTTCACTCCGCCGTTCAAAAGACACGCGATTCTCTTATGCCGGGAGTACGTAAGTACTCGCTCATTCACCTGTACGACATTATGGGTGAGTATGTCGATAAGACCGGTCGTCGTCCAACGTATGAATATGCGCTGATCAAAGGCGTTAACGATTCTGACAATGAGCTTGGAGCCTTGAGAGACTTCTGTCGTGGAACGCTTTGCCACGTTAACATCATTCAGCTTAATGAGATTGAGGGTTCTAAATTCCATCCAACATCTCCTGCCCGCGCACAGGAGTTTGTAAACAGCCTCAACTCTGTTGGCGTTGAAGCAACTATTCGTCTTTCTCGTGGATCTGACATTGATGCGGCTTGTGGACAGCTCTTCCAGAAGAGAAACGCACGCTAAAGCGCTTATATAGACAGCGCTCATATAGATAGTTCCTACATAAAACTTATCATGCTTTTAAAGCAAAGAAGGGGCCCTCAGGGACCCCTTTCCTTTTAGTTCATATACAGAACATATGTTCTATTTGATTGCGTTTAACCATTCTCTTTCCACCCTAGCTTGGTGAGAAAGAATGTTTTTCGCGCTTTTCCTATTACCGCTACCTGAATAGTCATCAAGAATTGCATCGAGTGCTCTTCTTGACCTTCTCATTGCATGAAGAAAACTTTTCTGTGCTTCTTTAGTCAACAGAGTATGTTTAGCGAGAAAAGCTATTCCTAGCAACGAGACACTGGATATAATCGCAAACTTTATCTTCATTATGCTTCTTTAACGTTTGAGAGTTTTTCTACTAGAGCAGCAAGTTCATCCTCGTCATTGAATTCGATTTCAATCTTATTCTTGCCGCGGACATTTCGCACTTTGACTGGAGTATCCAGAGCAATCCTTAATTGCCTTGCTGCACGCTTATATGCCTGTGGGGTTGGCTGTCTTTTTGGTTTCTCAACATTTGTGACAGAAAATAGTGGAGCAAGATTTTCTGTCTGACGGACCGACAAGTTCTCTTCAACTACTTTCTGGGCAAGCCTAATTCTTCCTTCTTTTCCGCTTACGGCAAGAATTGCACGAGCATGTCCAGCACTAATACGTCCCTCCGCCATCAAAGTTTGAACTTCTGTTGGAAGGTCTAGAAGACGAAGAGTATTTGTGATTGCGGATCTAGACTTGGACAAAACCTTTGCCAAATCGTCTTGGGTTAAGTTCTCTTGTTTGATTAACTGCTTATAGCCTTGAGCTTCTTCAATTGGACTCAAGTCAGATCTTTGCAGATTCTCAATCAGGGCTAGCTTAAATACTTCCTCATCGGAAATTGCCTTAATTACTACAGGAACTTCCTCTAATTGTGCAAGTTTTGCAGCCTGGAAGCGTCTCTCGCCAGCAACAATCTCATAGTGATCGCCCTTCTCGCGAACAAGAAGTGGCTGGAGAATTCCGTTTTGCTTAATAGAATCACTGAGTTCAGCAAGTTCAGCTTCATCAAAACGCTTACGAGGCTGATCTTTATTTGGCTTAATCTTCTTTAGTGGAAGTGTAGTAGCTTCTTTTTTATTACCGACCTCTGCGTCTACCTCGCTGAAGAGAGAATTGAGGCCCTTACCAAGTCCTGATTTTTTAACCACGACGATTCACTTCCTTTGCAAGTTTATTGTATGCAAGTGCGCCCATACTTATTCGGGCATACATGGTTACTGGCAAACCATGACTTGGTGCTTCTGCGATTTTGACATTTCTTGGAATAAGCGTCTTAAATACTTTGTTACCAAAGTAATTTGAAACCTCAGTTACAACCTGCTTAGATAGGGAAGTTCTGCTATCAAACATGGTCATTACTACACCAAAGATATCAAGATCCGGATTGAGCTGCTTTTGAACCATCTTCATTGATTCAACAATCTTAGTTACGCCCTCTAGTGCATAATATTCGCACTGAATTGGGATAAGAATGCTGTTTGCTGCGACTAAAGCATTAATTGTTAAAAGACCTAGTGATGGTGGGCAATCAATCAAAATGTAGTCAAAATAGTCTTTAACCTGGTCAATTGCCTGCTTTAATATGTTTTCTCTTGATTCCACGGAGACTAGTTCAATTTCTGCACCAGCAAGTTGAATGGTAGCGGGAGCTATAGTCACATACTTTTGAACTGTTTGTTGTAATACATCTTCAAGCGGTGTTTCGTTGAGGATTACATCATAAATATCAGCTTCAAGTTCCTCTTTATCAATTCCAAATCCACTTGTTGCATTACCTTGTGGATCAAAATCGACAATTAGTACTTTCTTTTTTGTTTCTCCTAGCGCTGCTGCGAGATTAATTACGGTAGTTGATTTTCCAACGCCGCCTTTTTGATTAATTACAGCAAGTACTTTAGGATCTCTATCTTGAAATCCCCTCGAAAGGTCTTTGTAGCTCATTTATCCTCCGTTTGACCAAGTTTATTTAATGATACAGAATGTTTCACGTGAAACATTCCACAATTAGTCTCTTCTTGCAACAAACGGATTTGATTTTGCCATTCCAGTTTTTCTTGGTAGTTTAATTTTGCTTTTTCCAACTTTTCTGTAAAGAAGAATTTCACGATGACCAAGATCGTTTGGTAATTCAAATGTTTCACGTGAAACATTTTCATACCCAAAAATTTTGGCTGCCTGAGAGGCGTCCTGCAGCTCTATCTCATCAACATTGGCCTTCATTACTATAAGAGTGCCCTGTGGGGCTAAGAAAGGCTCTGCGTACTCCAAAAGAATATTTGCCTTCGCAACAGCTCTAAATGTTACAAAATCAAACTTCTGTTTATAAGCATTTGGAATTTCTTCTGCACGAAGCTTCTCAGCCCTAACTCTCTCATTTAGACCAATCTCATCAATCATTGACTGAACCGCATTGATCTTTTTTCCAATAGAGTCAACCAATAGTGTTTTATTGTCACTCATGATTGCAAGAGGCAGTCCAGGAAAGCCGCCACCGGTACCAATATCAATATAGTTGTGAGTACCAGATAAAAACTCGTTACACACTTTGAGTGGTAACAAAGAATCAAGAATATGGAGCACTAGCGCGTCATCAACCGAAGTAATTCTTGTAAGGTTCAGATTCTTATTTATCTCAATTAGTAGTTCAATATGTTTCAGAAGCTGTCTTCTAAGGTGCTCTGTTGAATTAATTCCATAGTTAAGGAGAAGTTCCTTCAGTACATTCTCTTTTAAATTGTATAAGGACTTCTCTGATTCAGACATTGCTTCTCCTGTGACAAAACTTCTTGTAACAAGAA
>CAUORV010000123.1:0-3955 GCA_963507085.1 uncultured Atopobium sp. | reverse complement strand
CAATTACTGAGGCTGCGGGTGCTCTGCAAGCGGCTGTAAACGTTGTCGGCGCAAATAAAGATGATGCCAACGACACGGCTACAGCAATTCTTGCGTATGCATCCAAGCAGGGGATTCAAAGCGAGCGTCCTTCTCGCGTTGTGGCGTTTTCTTCCAAGCGAAAGTACTCCGGCTGTGTGACTGAGGACGGAGAAGCTTTTGTTATCGGTGCAGCTCAGTTTGTGCTTGGTCCTGAGGCGGCAGATGTAATTGCAGGCTCCGATGCCTTTGCATCCATTGAACGCGTGCTGGTTGCCTGCCGCGTTGACGGCTTTGATCAAAACGACGCTTTGCAGGGAACGCCTCAGCTCCTGGGTTATGTAGTACTCAGGGACCAGATTAGAGAGACCGCTCCACAAACCATTGCGTATTTCCTTGAGCAAGGCGTTGACCTGCGTGTTATTTCGGGTGACGACCCTCGCACTGTCTCCGCTATTGCTGAGCGCGCGGGAGTCCCTCATGCCGACGGCTGGGTAGATGCAACTACGCTACACACAGAGGCAGATATTGCTGCAGCTGTCGAGAAGTACCACGTATTTGGTCGCGTTACGCCAGAACAGAAGCGTGAGCTTGTAATTGCACTCCAGAATCTGGGCCACACCGTTGCCATGACCGGCGACGGCGTAAACGACATTTTGGCTCTGAGGCAGTCGGACTGCTCTATCTCTGTTGCTTCGGGTTCTGCCGCAGCTAGAAACGTTGCTGAGATTGTCCTGGCAGATAATGACTTTGCACACATGCCAGAAGTTGTTGCTGAGGGTAGACGCTCTATCAATAACCTTCAGCGCTCCGCTGCGCTCATTCTTGTTAAGACGGTTTACACGGCAGCGCTTGCACTCTATTGCATCATTGCGCCACCATACCCCTTTATTCCTGTTCAGATGTCACTTTTGTCTTTTGCTACCGTTGGCCTACCATCGTTTGTGTTGGCGCTTGAGCCAAATCACGATCGCGTAAAGGGCAACTTCCTGGTCAACATTTTGCGCAAGTCACTACCTGCTTCTATTGCGGTAACTATCACGCTTGCGCTTCTTATGACTGCAGGTCATCTGTTTAAGTTGAACCTGTCTCAGGTATCTACGATGGCGCTTATCACCACCGCAACAGTTGGTTTTGCGCTGCTGAGAAGAATCTCTTTGCCGCTTACCAAGCTCCGCATTGCACTTCTTGTTGTATGCATTGCCATTGTTGTTGGCGGATGTACGGTGGCGCAGGACTTCTTCCGTATTGCACCTCTCACCCCACGCATCTTGCCGTACTTGGCACTTTGTCTGGTGATTTCCGTTATCATCTTCAACAGAATTTCCGAGCGTTACATTCACAACTATGCAAAGGATCGATTCTTTGACCTGGTTGTGAGATTAATGGGAGGAAAGTCAACTTATAGCTCTTCTGCTGATACAAACGATTAAACTGAAGCACAAGCAAAGAGTTGTGGAGGGTGTATGCGTTGTCCAAACTGTGGATCTGAGGTCGATGAAGGGGCTTTAACCTGCCCTCATTGTCAGATTGATCTAAGTTTGACCCAAAGGATTCCTGTTACTCAAGCTCATTGGTGCCCTCATTGTGGTGCCTTGGTGGCTGCCGCCGCAGAAAGCTGCCCCAAGTGCGGCCTTCCTTTGCCACAGGCAGTGCCTGCTGCCCGTCCAGCTCGAGCCATCAGGCCCACACGTAACATCAAGCTTCCAGAGATTGATGCCGCTCCAGCATCTGGCGAGAAGACCGATCCGCTTGTAGACGCAGAGTATGATGCATCCTCTTCTGGTGCAGCAGATCCTACTGTTTTGCAAGATATGCCAGCCGACAACGCTGACCCAGACACTACCAGCGCGTTTGCCTCGGTAAGTCGCAGGCCAGCTCCTCGCTTTGAGTCTGCAATCCCTTCCGAGCCTTCAAAAGAGAACCTCCCTGAAGCTGAAGGAATCCCGCGTACGCGCGTTATTCTGCTTTCAGCACTTCTTGTTACCTCGCTGGTAGTAGCTGCAATCTTTGTCATCACGCACCCGTGGGACCCTCAGGCAACCGATAATCGCGCAAAGGTTGAGGCTCCAGTCTCATCTACTCCTACCACCACTCCTGTTACACACCTTACGGGTCAAGACACTAGTGCAACTCAGCAAAATACAAGTTCGGATGCTGTTTTTGACGCACTTGATAGTGATTATCAGAAGCTTGGAGACCTCTCAAAGCGCCTTGATGATAACGAGAAGACCTTTGATCAGCTTGCTATTACTGGCTCTGATCAGGAGCGTGCTGATGCTCAGCAGGAAGCAGAGCAGATTTCCCTGGATATTAGTAACGTCATCTCTGACCTATCTAGTCTTGATGACTCTAACGGAAACTATCGTCAGACCATTGAAAATCTTACTAAGCTTGGCAACTGGCTTCGTAATCGCTCCGATGCTTTGAGTGAGGGATGGAAGCGCTCAGTTGCTTCTAACAATCCTTCTCAGGACAAAGACAACATCTTGGCGCCAGTTGATAACATCAGAGACTCCAGCGGCTCCAGCTCATACCAGAAACTTTTTGATGAAAATTACGTGAATTGGAAGCCACAAAAGCAGTAAAAATCTACCGTTCAGCTGCTTTAATTTCAAAAATCTCATCATACTGGTAAAATAATTAGGTTAGAAAAGAAGTTCTTTATTGCTAAGAGTTTCTCGCGTTTTCTTCTCTTAGATGTAAAGAAGCTTGGAGGAATTATGTTTGGACTTGATCCATTGTATACACCAGAGCGCCAGGTTACTGGTACTGAGGTTGCCGTCTTTGATACCAACAAGGGAATCATTAAGGTTCAACTTGACGGTAAGGGCGCACCTATTCATGTGGCAAATTTCTGCGAGCTTGCAGAGTCTGGCTTCTATGACGATACCAAGTTCCACCGTCTTGTTCCTTACTTTGTAGTTCAAGGCGGAGACCCAAACACTCGTGAGATGAGTGTTGAGGATGTTGTGTTTGGTAACCCTGGTCCTGACGGAATTCCTGGTACTGGTGGTCCTGGTTATCGCATCAAAGAGGAGTTCACCACAAATCCTAACAACTCCCACGTTGACGGTGCCCTTGCTATGGCTCGTTCTCAAGATCCAAACTCCGCAGGTTCTCAGTTCTATTTCTGTCTTGGTCCACAGCATGGCTTGGATTCTGGGTACACCGTATTTGGCACAACTATCGAGGGAATGGATGTCATTTCCCAGTTAAAGGTTGGCGATATCGTCAATTCCATTAGAATTGAAAACGCTTAAAGCCAAGTCGCACAGACTCTTGGAGGATATTGTGAATCAACAGGCATTTGAGTTAGGTAAATCTGCATATGATCAGGGCGACTGGTTTGTAGCTATCAGTCAGTTTGATGTAGCTAAAGAGCCAGGCGAGGTAAACGGTCAGATTGACCACCTTCTTGGAAACGCTTATATGAAGCTTGGACAGTTTGATTCCGCAGCTTCTGCTTACAAGTCCGCTCTTGCTGACGTTTCCTACGGCAAGGTTGGCGCTCTCTCTACTAATCAGGGTCGCGCACTTCTGGCTGCTGGTAGGGTACAGGAGGCTATTGCTGCCCTTACTAACGCTGTCCAGGACACCTCTTACGCAACTCCTTATAAGGCACAGCTTGCTCTTGGTTCTGCATACGAGAAAATCGGTGATATTCGCAACGCCGGCATTGCTTACAGAAACGCTGCAGTTGACGAGAAGAACCCTAATCCTTCATCAGCACTTTGTAGCCTAGGCGCATGCTTCATGGGTCTGAATAGGCCTGTTGATGCTGTTGAGGCATATCGTACTGCTCTTGATTTTGCTAATCCTCTGGATAATTCCAATAAGATTTATGCAGATCTTGGTCTTGCATACGTTGCAGCTAATCGTATGTCTGAGGCAGTTGACGCTTTTACCCACGCTACTGCAGACGGCAGCTTTGTTC
>CAUORV010000122.1:0-3967 GCA_963507085.1 uncultured Atopobium sp. | reverse complement strand
TTACCGTAGGCATTGCTACAAAGACAAACGCCTTGACTGACCAGCTAGTTGCTCACGACCTTCCAGCTCTTGCACGAGCGTTGCCAAACGGATTGAGTTTCTGCAGCTTAAAAGGATATGAGCACTATCCGTGCCTACATCGTGTTGACAGGGCTGCTCTTGAGGAACTTCCACTGACGCTGCTTGATCAGGAAGGACGCTCGAGCAACAGCGTTGCGTCTGACATGCTGACCGCAATTGCGGTGATTTATGCCTACGCGTGCCAGTCGGCTGATGGCGATTTGGATGCGTTGGGGATTCGCTGGCGCTCGGTTCCACGAGAGATGGTAACTATCAAAGCAGCGGAGTGCCTGCGCTCTAAGTGTCCGTATTACCCTCATGAGTGCTTTGTTCATGGAGCTCGTAAACGTGCAGGGTCTTCAGATGTTGTGGTGACCAACCACTCTCTGTTGCTCAGAAACGTTGCTGCTGACGGTAAAATTCTGCCTCCTATCAGGCATTGGGTAATTGACGAGGCCCATGGTTTTGAAGCTGAAGCTCGCCGTCAGTGGGCAGTAGAAATCTCTGCCAAAGAAATGCGAAACGGCTTTGAGCTTCTTGGAGGCATCAAGTCTGGCGCTATTCACGCCGCTATGGTGGGTGCTGCCAACCTTGAGGACTCTACGCTGCTCACCGGGCTTCTCACGCGCTCTGCTGCCGCAGTTCAGCGAGCCATGGCAGCAATGGGCAACCTTATGGCCACTGTGCATGAGCTGGCTCCGTTGGCTAAAAGTGATGGTGGTTATAACTCCCTTCAGCTTTGGATTAACGACGAAGTAAGAGAAACAGAGGAATGGAAAGAAGTCTTAGAGAGCGCTTCCATCGCTCTTTCTGCTCTTGAAGAAGCTGCTCTTCGAATGGGAAAAGCCACCGATGCGCTTGTCGCATCGGCACCAAACCTTGCAAGCAATTTGAGTGATGCCGGGGCGTTCCTGAGCACCCTTCTGGATTCACTGAAGCTCATCTGTGAGGGAACGGACAAGAGCTACGTCTATTCAGCCAAGCTGACCCGATTGAAACGCGATATTGGCTCTGAAGCCCTTATGGCCGAGAAGCTTGATATTGGAGCAGAGCTGGCAGAGAAGTGGTTGCCGGAGACGCATTCTGTTGTGTTTACCTCAGCAACCATTGCTGTT
This sequence comes from uncultured Atopobium sp., assembly GCA_963507085.1. Taxonomy (GTDB): domain Bacteria; phylum Actinomycetota; class Coriobacteriia; order Coriobacteriales; family Atopobiaceae; genus Lancefieldella. The sequence goes on along the minus strand of CAUORV010000122.1, from coordinate 2,792 downwards.
GGAGATGATTTCTCTCATTTTGAGCACGCTGTTGGCCTGGATAGAGGCTCCTTTGAGCACAAGAGCCTGCACTTAGAGTCAAGCTTTGACTACGAGAACCATATGGGCGTCTTTGTGGCTGAGGATATGCCTGCGCCAACTGATCCAGGCTACTTGGACGCTTTGGAAAAGCTGCTGTACGACGTTCATGTTCAGATGGGCGGCTCGGTGCTGACGCTCTTCACTAACAGACGCGATATGGAGCGCCTCTTTGAAGTGCTAGAACCCCGCTTGAGTGAGCATGGTCTTAACCTTGCCTGCCAGGAGCGCTCTTCTTCTGCACGTCGTGTTCGTGAAAAGTTCCTAGCCGAAAAGAACCTCTCGCTGTTTGCTCTTAAATCGTTCTGGGAAGGCTTTGACGCTGCGGGAGATACGCTGAGGTGCGTGGTAATCCCTAAGCTTCCGTTTGCAAGCCCTAATGAACCGCTGGTCAAAGAGCGTGAAGCGCGAGAAGACCGTGCGTGGTGGCGCTATTCTCTGCCAGAGGCGGTAATTGCAACCAAACAGGCTGCTGGTCGCCTTATCAGGAGTGCTGAGGACAAAGGCGTTTTGGTGCTTGCCGATTCCAGGCTTGTGTCCAAGCGATATGGCAGCTCGTTCTTGAAGTCATTACCCAACAAGAACTACCAGCGCGTCTCGACAAAGGACATCTCCGAGCAAATTGCCAAGTGGCGAGAAGAACACGACGCGTAGCAGCACCAACAGCTGCCTAATTGCCTTAAAGTTCCTCTTCTGCAGCAAGTAGAGTTGCAGTGTAGGCGCGCATTGCCTGAGTCACGGCCTGATCTTTGGTTGTTACTTTTCCCTTAAGGGCAAGCAGCCGTTGTAGCAGCCATGTTCCGCCGTAATAGGGGATAGTTGCTTTAATCTCTGTTGCATTGCGCTGACCGCCAATCGTTTTGAGACCAGGCCACGAATAGTGTGTAAGAGCACCTTTATCAAGGAAGATAAGCTCTACTAACTGCGATTTTTCTTGCGTAGAAGATTCTTTTACGCTTTCTGAGAGCTTCAACTGCTCAAATGAAGCGAAGCGGGCTTCAATGTGACTCATGCGATTGACTCTGAAGACTCTTTGCTGCTCGAGGTCTAAATCTATTCCCTCGATAAGCCAGCCGTTCTCTCCGTAGGACAATTGATAGGGAAGAACGACTCTTTTGCTAATCACAATATTTTCATCGCTTTGAGTTTCTGTGACGGTCTCCTCAGAGCGATATTCAAATGAAATAACTTGTGACTCCGAAATTGCATTTGAGCAGGTAAGGAATGCATCTACTTCTTTAGAGTGACTTTTAGAGACACATGAAACCGAAGCATCATCTGATGAAGAGTCTGCCGTATACGGAGACTTCAGAAGTTTCCAAAATATACTTTCTTGAGGCAACGCAAGTGTTGTAAACGCCTCTTTAAGTGCCAAGGTTTCTTCGTCTGTTAAGACAAGTCTTCGGGTTCTAAAGGGAGACTCTCCAACGAGAGTCAAAGTATCTTGATCTCCAGTAAGCGGAAGGGGAAGATAGCCATTCTCGTCCGTGAGCTGCAAGAGCTCCAACAGAATAGTAGCTTCTTCTGAGGAGATACCAAATCGCGACTGGACCGCACTCAACTCTACCGCGTCAAAAGAATCTCTAAACGCAGCGGCAAGCAACACGAGTTTGTAGACGGCTGAAGAAATGTTTTTTCTTCCAAAAGAGGTGTTTTTAACGGCCATTGGCAACCTCGCTTAAAGACTCTTTCCATTTTGCGAGAAGAGACTCTGGAGACCTTGGAATTAGTCCATGAGCAAGAATCCAAGATAAAGCAGCGTCCTCATGAGCGTAGGCAACGGTCCATAAAGCTCCATTGGGGAGAAGCTCAATATCGCCTTGACCTTGCGAGAAATGCTCAAAAGCCGCGAGTATGTTTTTGGGGACAAACGCAACAAGAGTGCCAGCCTGTAATCCGAGCTGGAAATCAAGCAGGTTGTAGTCATTTGAATCAAAATCTTCCGGAATGAAGAAGTGCTCATCTTTAAGAATTGCAGCGCCTAAAACACGGTCAATGCGAAAAGTTTTGATCGAAGCAGTCTCACTGGTGGACGAAAAATCTTGAGCCACAAAGTACAGAAGTCCCTGCGAAACAAAGAAGTCCAGAATACCAAGATGTTTTTGTTTAACCTGTTCCTGCGAGTTTGTATACGTGACCTCTACCCGTTGTTTGGAGCTGAGTGACTCATAGAGAACAGGAAAGACTTTGCTTTGAGAAGAAGCACTGAGTTTTTGGCTCCCTGGCTTGTCTGAATTTGAGGAATAAAAGTTACCCACAATTTTAGATAGCGTGTTTCTTAATTCCTCTTGGTACACAAAAGTTGTATCAGTTAGAACTGCGCTGCAAATAACAAGCAGTTGATTGGCATCTTCAGGGCTTAAGTCGTACGAGGAATCAAAGAAATTTGAGTCCGAAAGATAGAACGACTTCTCTTTTCCTGTTTTTACCTCAGTAATTGCAAATCCGAGTGATTTTAGAACAGCGCGATCTCTTGAAAACGTTCTTGAAGCTGAATCAGTAGACAAATCCGAGTAAATCGTCGTATAAATCTCTGCCGAAGGTAAAGGCCCCTTTTGAAGTAGCAGCATAAATAGCGAGAAAATCCTCCAGGCACCCAGCTCGTTGTTGTCTAGATATTGATCGTTTGGAGCCATATTCACCTCCCGCTTTTTACTACCTGAACTCAAATCTCTCTAAACATATACGAAAGTTTTTGATATTTAGTGCAGAAT
>CAUORV010000121.1:0-4196 GCA_963507085.1 uncultured Atopobium sp. | reverse complement strand
ACCGAGAAGCTCCCTGCTGGCACCTACAACGTTCAAGAGATTACCGCTCCTGATGGTTATCAGCTCAATACCGATACGTACACCCTCACCGTTTCTGCAACTACCGGCGTTATTAAGACCGTTGAGGACGAGAAGACCCCAACGGTTGACGTTCAGGTTAACAAAACATGGGTAGGAACCGTTGGCGGTCCTGTCACCGTCAGGCTCTACAAAGACGGTGTAGCAAGTACTGAGACACTTACTCTTGACCAGACAAACGGCTGGACAGGTACTTTCACCGGTCTTCTCAAAAACGATGCAACAGACGGTCACGTTATTGCGTACACCGTAGCAGAAGAGAACGTTCCTGCTGGATATACCAGCGCAGTCTCGGGCAACCAGACTGACGGATTCACGGTTACCAATACCGAGATTCCACCAACCGTTCCACCTACCACCCCACCAAATACACCACCAAATACCCCACCTGCAACTCCTCCATCAGAGACTCCAAAGAAGCCAAAGAAGAAGCAGCCAAAGCTTCCTGAGACTGGCGACTTCTCCGAGATTGCTCTTGTTGCAGTAGCTACCGTGGGCAGCGTTATTACGACGCTTGGCTATGCTCTGAAGGATCGTCGTAAGTAAGGCAGCGTTGCGCAGTAAGTAACGCCATGAGCAAGAGTTGCTCGTAATTCTCGCACCAAGCTCCACGAACTTCTCGCACACGTCCCCGCTTCACACATTGAAGCGGGGATTTTTTGTGGCAGGTTTGTTTCTATGCAGCACAAAGACGCAAAATTGCGTATAGTAGATGTTTGACAAAACGCATTGGGCAAGACGCAGATTAAACACAAAGGAGCCCCAATGGCCAGAAGGTCACATTCATCTCAGAATCGTGGTCGCAACAGCCGCGACAGACACGAAGATGCCTTTGAGTACGATACAGAGGACTTCGCACAGGACGATTATGACGCTTATGATCAGGGCGCATATCAGCCTCGTACGCTGGGCAGCGTTCGCAGCGCAGGTGCAAGCTCTGCACGCAACAATCACGAATCTCACGGCTCCAGGTTTACGCGAGAGCCTTTGATTGGTCAGACCAACGTCGGCGACGAGTGGCCCGAAGAAGCTCCAGCTCAGCAGCAAAAACATACCCACTTTGCTGCGCATCGAGCAGGTGCGGTAAGCCACGCTCCTTCTCGCGCAGAAGGCGTGGGCGCATATTCCAAGAAGCGCCAAGGTTCTTCTCGCGGTCGTGGTCTTAAGATTTTTGCGGGCATCCTGGGAACGTTGCTGCTGGTAGCAGGCGTAGCGTTTGCTTGGTGGATGCTGGACACTAACTCAAAACTCCGCCAGGGCTTGGATGCAAACCTGCAGGCAACACTGGTTCAGGTTGCTCCTTCCGACCCGTTCTACATGCTGCTTCTTGGTGTCGATAAGGACGAAGGGCGCGCGGAGAACTGGGGCGATTCCGACGCAAACTTCCGCGCCGACACTATTATTCTGGCTCGCGTAGACCCTAAGAACAAGAAGATCACTCTGATTTCCATCCCCCGAGATACTATGGTTGACCTGGGAGAACACGGAAAGCAAAAGATTAACTCTGCGTACAGCTACGGCGGCGCGTCTGGAATGGTTGAAGCCGTTTCCAAGCTGGCAAACGTCAATATCTCGCACTACGCCGAGGTAGACTTTGAGTCGTTCACCAAGATTGTAGACTCCATCGGCGGCATTACGGTCAATCTGCCTGTTGCCGTTTCTGACATGCAATACTCGGGCATCGACCTGCCCGCGGGCGAGCAGCAGCTCAATGGCCAGCAAGCGCTTGGCCTTTCTCGCAGTCGTCACGCGTACGACAACTACGGCGCCGGCGATTTCTACCGCGCCGCTAACCAGCGCATGATTTTGACGGCTATTGCCAAGAAGGTCCTGCAGCTAGACCCCGTTTCTATGTCGGGCGCCGTATCTACCATGGCCGAGAGCGTAACCACTGACCTCAACGTTACCGATATCGTGGGCCTGGCCATGTCGTTTAGAGGTATGGACACCTCCAAAGATATGTATTCTGCACGCACGCCGACAACGTCCGAGCTCATCGATGATGTTTGGTACGAGATTGTCGATAAGAGCGCGTGGAAGACCATGATGGACCGCGTGAACCAGGCGCTGCCTCCTCTGGAGGATGCAAGCACCGATGAAACCAGAGGTATCGTTGGTACTGTTGCGGGTGACACCTCCGCGGCGGATAGTATTAAGCCAGACTACACCGGTGAGGTTGCGGTGCTCAACGGCACCGACGTTCAAGGACTTGCTGCTCAGAAGGCTGGCATCCTGAAGACAAAAGGCTACACCGCCTACGCCGACAGCTCGCTGGAGCATCCAACCGACTCGATTATTGTCTACGACGGCACGCGTACGGGCCTGGCAAAGGCCGTTGGCGTTGCAAAAGCGCTGGACATCCCTACCGCCAACATCAAGGCAAACGACGGCAATTACCCAACTGACGTGGACATCACCGTAGTCCTGGGCACCGATCAAGCTCCTAAGCGCTAGCGACTCGCGGCCCACGGCACGACCCGCGGCAGCACGCGACCCCACACAAAACGGGCGAGAAGACCGATCTTCTCGCCCGTTTTACGTTTACAGTTAGCGATTTTGTAGCTTAGACGTTAAAGCGGAAGTGCATAACGTCGCCGTCCTCGACCACGTACTCCTTGCCCTCAATGCGCAGCTTGCCAGCGGTCTTGCATCCGGCCTCGCCGCCCAGCTCAACGTAATCGTTGTAGCTAGCAACCTCAGCCTTGATGAAGCCGCGCTCAAAATCGGAGTGGATGACGCCGGCAGCCTCGGGAGCCTTAGCGCCAATGCGGACAGTCCACGCCCTGACCTCCATGGGGCCAGCGGTGAAGTAGCTCTGCAGGCCAAGCAGCTTGTATGCTGCCTGGGCGAGCGTTTCCAGGCCGGAATGCTTAAGTCCCAAAGACTCCAGGTACTCTACAGCCTCATCTGGATCAAGGTCAGCCAGCTCAGCCTCAACACCTGCACAAACAGGGATAGACTGAACGCCATTGATGACAGGAGCGGGCTCGATGAGCATATCCTCGTCGACGTTTGCGACGTACAGGATTGGCTTCATGGTAAGCAGGAAGAGGTCGCGAGCAGCCAGGCGCTCTTCGTCGGTCATCTCCATGTCAGCAGCGCGATTGCCCTCGTTCAGCCACTCCTGAAGGCGCTTTGCCACGTTGAGCTTGGGCTGGAGGTCCTTATCGCGCTTGGCCTCTTTCTCCAGCTTAGGCAGGGCGCGCTCAATGGTGCCCAGGTCAGCGAGGATAAGCTCCGTCTGGATGATGTCAACGTCCTCGTCAGGATTGACGCGACCCTCAACGTGAATGACGTCGGGATCCTTAAAGTAACGAACAACCTCGCAGATAGCGTCAGTGTTGCGAATGTTTGCCAGGAACTGGTTGCCCAGGCCCTCGCCCTCGTTTGCGCCCTTGACCAGGCCAGCGATGTCCACAAACTCAACAGTTGCAGGCATGATGCGACCAGGATTGACAATCTCGGCCAGCTTCTGGAGCCTTGCGTCGGGTACGTCAACGATGCCCACGTTAGGGTCGATGGTGGCAAACGGGTAGTTTGCGGCCAGGCCACCCTTGCGGGTCAGCGCGGTGAACAGCGTGGATTTACCAACGTTTGGCAGGCCAACGATACCAATTGAAAGCGACATGTGAGTCCTCTTGTTGTCGGTGGACGGTTACGATTACGTGTGTTTCTCGCGAGAAAAACATAGAGCTAGAAGCCTTGTACTCTGTGTTATCAGCCGCGTGCTACTCCCCATTATCCTCTTTTGGAGGTTGTTGTGCAGTGGCTTCCTCATCCGAGCCCTCGGTAATCGAGTCTGCCAAGTGTTTGAGCTGCTCCTTGCCGGTGTCAAAAATGAAGCGAGCCTTGCGACGAGCCAAAGCCTCAAGACGCTCGGTCTCCTCGGCCTTGCGATCACGAACGACCAGTTCAGAGGTGTTCATCGGCACCATCGTAAGCGCGCCGGGTTCAGGACAAACAATTACGCAGGCTTCGCAGTTGACGCAGAACGGCATCTTGATGGTCAGCTTGCCGCGCTCATCGATGTCGATTGCATGCGTTGTGCAGGTATTTTTGCAGTCGCCACAAACCGTACACTTACTAGAATCCCAGATAGGAGCCGCAAGCTTCACGTA
>CAUORV010000120.1:0-4220 GCA_963507085.1 uncultured Atopobium sp. | reverse complement strand
TTTCCATTGTATGATCTGTACCTACAGCAGATCTGCCTTGGCAGAATCGGGGTCCAGCCATGTCCTCCCATTAAGAGCTCGTCTTCGACACGAGCGCTCAACTCCTCGGCGCAGGAGTTGAGCGAATAGTGAGAAGCAAGCCCGCGATTTGGTCGAGCATACGTCCCGCAAGAGAATTCTTTCCGGACCATCGTCAAGGGCCCCTTTTCGTGCGCCCAAACGCTGCTCCCACGATGCGCCCAGCGGGACTTCTCAATTTTTTCACTAAGGGGTGCACATCTTGAGCGAATCATTCGTTGTATTGGACAGAGGAGGTGATCGAGCTTGCCATGAAATGAAGCAAGCAGCCTATCTTGTGCGCACAACGCACAAGATAGCGCTTGTCGGCACCGGGGGCCGCACCCATCGCGCTGTCGCTTCGATGAGGCGTCACCACACCGGATGCCACGGATAGCGAATCCTAGGAACGCTGATTTTGAGCGCCCTCCCGCCGACACTTCTGCCATAATGGAAAGCGGCGCCGCTTCCTATAAGCAGCGCTCGCAAAGATAAAAACGCAATGTGCGCCGAGTCAGGTGCGCTAGAGCCGGTAGGTAGCCCGGCCGTCTCGCAGAAGCGAGGTAAGTAACCCTCCCTCCTTGGGTTGTCCGTTCTTCGCGTAACCACATACAAGGAGGAAATCCATGGAGCGATCCAGCATCACGCTGACCGTCTTGTTTGATGCACCCTTTTGGATGGGTGTCTTTGAGCGCGTCGAGAACGGGCAGCTTACCGTGGCAAAAGTCACCTTTGGCGCGGAGCCGAAGGACTATGAGGTACACGACTTTGTGCTCAAGCACTTCTACAACCTCAAGTTCAGCCCCGCAGTAGCCGCAGAAGAGCACCACGCCAGTGATAACCCCAAACGCCGCCAGCGTACCGCCCGCAAGCAGATGCAGGAAACAGGCATAGGCACAAAGTCGCAGCAGGCGCTACAACTGCAGCTTGAAGCAAGTAAAACCGAGCGCAAACACGCCAGCAAAGAACAACACGAAGCAGAGAAACAGCGCCAATTTGACCTCAAACAGCAGAAGCGCAAAGAGAAACGCCGGGGGCATTAGCTAACAAAAAACCCGCCGATGGCGGGTTTGAAATTCTTATGGTCGCGGGGCAGGATTTGAACCTACGACCTTCGGGTTATGAGCAGTCAAGCTGGATGTTCGGTAAATTCTCCCTCGTCTACCTCGTCTGAACGCATTGCGCTGAGCAGGCGCTTTGTGTTTTTTTCGTCTCCAACGTTCTGTAGGAATCTGCTTCTTCTGCATCTCCAACCTCGTTTTTGCGATCATTTGGCGGTCACAATGTCGGTCAGAAACGGCTGTTGAAAACTGAGTGGAGGAATTGAAGATGCAGAACCCTACCTACATCAGCTGTGGCCTGAGGAGACGGAGGAACAGCGACCGATGGGAGGACTAGCCGTTTTTGGCCGGGAAGTCGGTGACATGTCCCACTATGCATCGACTAAGGTCGAGGGAACTTCCTTATAAACGGTCTCGGTCTGCGCCGTATCGCTCGCGCCCAGAAGGTAGGTTGTGCCGCTCCTCGTCCGCACGAGGAGCCAGGGGCCGACCTCGGGGTCCAGGCACACCTTGAGCGATCCGTACGCGTCACTTGAGAAGTTACCTTCAAGGAAGGTTTCACTCGCGCCGCCAAACGTGCGCGTCATCTGGGGAAGTTGGTCAACCAGCTCCACAGACACCACGTCGGCCATGTCAATCTCATAGGTTGTGAGCAAGTGGTGTGCCCGAATCGTCTGCTCGCTCAACTCAAGCGTCACAGGAGTTCCAAATTCCTCCGCCATGAACGCTCCCGTCACGGGCAGGCAGAGCAGCGAGCAAGCGAGGGCCACTACAATCGCCTTTCCCGCCGGCCGTGCCAGGTTGATCGACGTGTTGATGCCCACGCGCTCGTTCACTATGAGCTCAGCATCGTCGGGGTTATAGTAAAAGATGCCAAAGATCCAGTGATCGTCCTCGTCCACGTAGAAGCCCTCGCCGCTGGCCTTTGTAAGACGCTCCTGTAGGCTACGCACGCGCATCTCGGTTGCAAACGCCACGATTCCAAGGACCGTGCAGGGAAGCATCATACCGATAAAGTACAGATTGGTTGAACCCTGGAAGAGGAGCTGCGCCCAGCTCATGAATGCAAAAGACGCAGCCGCGACGAGGAACACCCTCGCCCAGGCGCGCCGGCGTATGCGCGTGAGCGTCTGCGTGAGGGCGGTGTTGTCGTCCACCACCTCGCTGCGATTGCGGTAACACCAACGGAAGATTGCCCACATCATGAGCACACATGCGGCAAACAGCAGGTAGATTACTACGTTGTCACGGTCGAGCAGGACGGGGACCAGGCTCGCCGCGCAGATGAGGACAAACCATATGCTCGAGACGCGCGGATACGACTGCGCGGCCGCCCCAATATCGGCCACCGTCACGCGCTGGGCCGCGGCGCCTCTGGGCCGCCAGCCGCGCTCGTCCTTCAGGGCCGCGAGCCTGCGGTTGGTGAGCGCGTAGATTACCTCGGGCACGATACAGACCACAAGTATCCAGACGCTCCAGCAGAACATACTCGACCCGGCCCACGCTCGTACCGTTCCTGTCGCCGCACCGCCAAGTGCCGCAGCCACGAGCACGATAGCGCACGCGAGCTGTAGGTGACGGTAGCTGGTAAGAAACGCCTTTACCTGCACGTCTTCCCGCGCCTCGCGCGGGAAGGTGACGCCGACGACAATGTTCTTCTTGAAGCGCGCGCTGTTCCTGAGCGTCCACCATATGAGGAGTGGAGTCCAGCTGCAGGAGAGCCATAGGATAGTCGCAGTGCTCATCATAAACTTCCTTACTTCTAGCGATACGCAATCTCATCCAGCAGGTGCTCGCAGAGCGCGAGAACCTCTTTGCCTGACATCCCACCGGCCACCAGCTCAGCCAGGCGCATCCGCAGCGCGTCCATGATGCCGGAATCGGGGTCCGAGCTGCCATCGGGCTCGCACACGAAGGTGCCACCCCTCCGGTCGCCGAGCACGTGTCCCTCCTGCTTGAGAAGCTGATAGGCCTTGCTCACCGTCATGGCGTTGACGCCGCACTCCGATGCGAGCGCCCGCACGGTCGGCAGGCGCTCGCCAGGCGCAAGCTCGCCTTCGGCGATGCCACGCACGATCTGATCGCGGATCTGCTGGTAGATGGGTGCCGCGGTTGAGAAGTCCAGCTGCAGGAGCATGGTGTGAGCCTCCAACGATGTCTGTATCGTATGTATTACTCACAATAATACATAATAGACAAAGCTACAAGCGCAGAGGAAAGCACAGTCCAAGCCGCTTCCATCATCGCATCATTTTCCATTGTATGATCTGTACCTACAGCAGATCTGCCTTGGCAGAATCGGGGTCCGGCCATGCCCTCCCATTAAGAGCTCGTCTTCGACACGAGCGCTCAACTCCTCGGCGCAGAAATTGACCGGATAGCGAGAAACAAGAGATCGCCGAGAAGGGCGGCTACTCCTGGGTGGCGGACATCCGCGCCCGCATCCGCGTTGCGCGCTCCGTCACGAAACTCTAAACAAACAAAATGAAAAACGTTATCTCAAGCTACTCATAGATCTCGCTTTAGGCAAAGTCTGATCACGCACAAATGCAAGTAAGCGTACAAGTACAACAATGCAAAGCCCTGCTGCAAGAACCGTTTCAACAGTAGCTATTCCGTCGAGCCATTGAAGAGGCTGGCCGAGTTCGGCCAGGTATGCCGACGTCTGCGTGCGCGCAACGACACAAATTACAAAAGGAAAGGTAAACGCAGCGTGACTAGGAAAGAACGGTTTTGTAAGACACCTGATGCACCACATAAAAGAAACTACATAAATAATTGAAGCGATTGCCAGCATAACCAAAAGAAACGGTACAGACTTTGGCGTAATAGATTGAATATATCCTGCAATACAAAGACTTGTTGGGGCTGCGTAAATACAAGCGAGTGACTCAGCGGAATCAGGCACCGGCCCATATTTAACATACTTTATGCTTACAACTATAAAAAGCACCACAAGGCAGATAAATCCAAACCAAAATGCAACCGTACCAACACTTGCTTCAAAGTTAAACGCTGGTGCTGTAACACTGGCAACAACGATACCCACATACACAATGAACCAGCTGGCGTGCACATTCTCCCAATTAAATTTTGCAATAT
>CAUORV010000119.1:0-4273 GCA_963507085.1 uncultured Atopobium sp. | reverse complement strand
CGCTGAGCAATAATGGGACCGCGGTCGTAATCAGCGTTTGCCAGGTGAACGGTAACGCCCGTCACCTTGACTCCGTATTCAAACGCATCCTGAATAGCATGCGCACCGCGGAAGCTTGGCAACAGCGCCGGGTGCAGGTTGAGCACGCGATTAGGGAAGGTGTTCAGAATAGGAACGCCAACTTTACGCATGTAACCAGCCATAACAACATAATCAACGTTATAGCGCTTGAGCTCGGTAGCAATCACCATGTCCGCAACAAACGGATCCTCGTACGTCTCTTTTGAGAGCGTCAGAGTTTGCAGACCAGCTGCTTCCGCCCTCTTCAAACCATATGCATCGGGGCGAGAAGAAACAACCAGTTCAATGGTTGCGTCTAGCTTGCCAGCATCAATGGCGTCAATAATGGCCTGCAGGTTGGTACCTGAACCAGAAAGAAGAACGCCAAGCTTAATTGGCATCGTTGTAGACCACCTTTCCGGTGCCTGGGATAATCTGACCCATAACAAATGGCTCAAAGCCCTGTTCAGAGAGGGCCTCTGCTACGTCGTCAACATCATCCATGTCCACAATCAGAGCCATGCCCACGCCCATGTTGAAGGTGCGATATTGCTCATCAAGAGACAGGTTTGCGGCGTTAGAAACGTAAGAAATAACAGGTGGGATAGACCATGCAGGGCCGGCCTCTCCACCACGATCAACCTCTGCATCAAGGTGAGCTGGTAGTGCGCGATTAAGGTTCTCGGTGATTCCACCACCGGTGATGTGCGCCATAGCCTTGATAGGTGCGCCTGCACGAAGAGCAGCAAGCAATCCACCTGCATAAATAGTGGTTGGGCGCAAAACGGCGTCTGCAAGAGACTCTCCGTCAAGCTCCTCCAAAGGCTGGTTGAGCTCCTCGACCGTCTTGCCCTCAATGGCCACCTTGCGTACAAGCGAATATCCGTTGGAGTGAATGCCGGAGGAAGGAAGGCCCAGGATGATATCACCCTCACTGACCTTCTCGGGACCTAAGATCTTTGGTTTGTCGACAACGCCTACAACAAAGCCAGCCAGATCGTAGTCATCAGGGTTCATAACGCCTGGATGCTCAGCCATCTCGCCGCCAACCAGCGCACAACCGCTCTTGCGGCAACCCTCTGCGATACCGCCGACAACCTCAGCTACAGCCTCAGCTTTAAGCTTGCCCACGGCCACGTAATCCAAGAAGAACAGAGGCTCTGCACCCATGGGGACAATGTCATCAACGCACATTGCAACCAGGTCCTCGCCCACCGTGTTGTGGCGGTTGAGCAGCTGAGCAATGGCAAGCTTGGTGCCAACGCCGTCGGTGCCGCTGACCAGCACGGGCTCCTCCATGTCCTTCAGAGCTGCGGCCGAGAAGCAGGAGCCAAAGCCGCCCAGGCCGCCAATGACCTCGGGACGAGTAGTTGTAGCAACAGCAGCTTTGATGGCGTCAACCGCGCGAGCACCCTCATCAACATCGACGCCTGCGTCGGCGTAGGTTATCTGCTTGGCTGGATCAGCGGAAGTGGTCATTGTTTCTCCCCTTACTGCTCTGAGGGCATCAGGCCCTGATCAATTAACTGCTGTTCTACCTGGTCAAACTTTAGTGCATACGACGGGTGCAAGTTATCGGGCTTGTTCTCTGGCAAAAACCTCTGGTGGAAGTCCTCGGGAATTTCCACGGGATACTTGCCGCTAAAACAGGACTCGCAATAGCCTCTTGAGGGCACGCATGCAAGCAGGCCCTCAAGGCTCAAGAAGCCCAATGAGTCCGCGCCGATGTACTCACAAATTTCTTCTGTACTCATTTTTGCCGCCACAAGCTGGTGCTGGTCAGCGGTATCAATGCCGTAGAAGCAGGGCCACGCTACTTTAGGAGAAGCACTTCTGACGTGCACTTCTGTAGCTCCCGCGTCTCTGAGCAGCTGAACGATCTGCTTTGACGTGGTGCCGCGAACAACAGAATCGTCCACCATCACAATGCGTTTATCTGCAACAACGTCCGAAAGTGCGTTGAGCTTAAGTCGAACGCCCAGCTCACGAAGCTGTTGCGTAGGCTGAATGAACGTTCTGGCAACGTAGCGATTCTTGATGAGGCCGGTGCCAAATGGCACGTCCAACTCTTGCGCAAAGCCCTCAGCTGCAGGAACACCAGAATCAGGCACGCCAATTACCAGGTCAACGTCTGCTGGCGTCTCTTTTGCCAGCTGACGGCCCATCTGGTGACGGACGGAATATACCGAGCGGCCGCTAATAATAGAATCAGGGCGCGAGAAATACACCTGCTCAAAGATACAGTCTGCCTGCTGACGAGGAGCAAGTCCCATCTCAGAAGACAGGCCGTTGTCTGAGATACGGATAATCTCTCCGGGAGCAACTTCACGCACATACGTGGCGCCCACAATATCCAGCGCGCACGTCTCGGATGCAACCACCCAGTTATTCTCGCCCTCCTCGCCAATATGGCCAAGTACCAGCGGACGAATACCGTTTGGATCCCTAAACGCATACAGCGCGTTCTCGCGGATGAGCACCATGGCGTAGCCGCCCTCGATGAGGTTCATAGTTGCGGCGATGCCGGTGCGCAGTCGGTGGGTTTGACGTGTGAAGTAGCCAATGAGCTGGGCTGCTACCTCGGAATCCGTGTTGGATCTAAAGGAAATCTGGCGAGAAGACAGTTCTTCTCGCAAGGAGTCAAAGTTAACGAGGGTGCCGTTGTGCGCCAGAGCAATGAGGGTCTCGTCGATGGACGACATGTGTGGCTGAGCCGACTCCCAGCCCTTGGCGCCCGCAGTGCCGTAGCGGCAGTGACCGATAGCCACTTTACCTGGCATTGCGTTGAGATCGTCGTTGTTAAAAACTTCAGTTACGAGGCCCGTGTCTTTTCTGATAAGCACGGTCTGGCCGTCGCCGACGGCTATACCTGCGGAATCTTGCCCGCGATGCTGCAGCGCGTGCAGCGCAAAATAAGTGAGTCGAGCAACGTCACGGTCAGGCGCCCATACTCCAAAGACGCCACATTCCTCGTGAAGTTCCATTGGATCCCCTCCGGGCTCCTCGGCTTGAGTCACCCTTAATCAAACGTCTCTCACGTTTGGCAACAATACATACAGTGTACCTGGAAATTTGCAAGAAAAAGCGCTCCGAACAAATATGTTCGGAGCGTGTAACAATTTTTTAAGAAAGTAGCATTTTGTAGAGCTTAACGGACTGCTCTTACCAGAGTTTCTGCCGCCTGTGTACCAGCTACTGAGCCTTTGGCTGAGCTTCAGTCTTTGGTACACAGATGAGCATGGTCCTGCCGTACTGGTCGGTATAATTGCAGGTAAAGAGTGTAAGAACATGATCTGCGCGAGAAATAACATCTGCTGCATCGGAACGAGAGCTTACTGCTCTAGAAAGCCTATCTTTTAGGTAAGACCTGAATTCATCCACAGAGCCAAAGTTAAACTGTCGGACTTCCTCGTCATCTTCGTCGGTGTGATAGGTAAACACTGGCTCAAGCTCGTATGTCTGAGTAGGCGTGACATACCAAATTGTCTCGACCTTATCAAAGGTAGACTGGTCATTCATTGCTCCAATGTACTGGAACATTGAGCCGTTTCTCATATGGTGACCATAGAGAATAGTCTGCTGGTCAGTGAGGCCATTTGGATTGTTCTGGTAGTCCATGAAAATCTGACCGCCGATTGACCACTCGCCTTTTGCGTTTGTGTGCAGGTAGTGGTCGTTATCTGTGGTTTGATACACAGGGTAGTTGACCTGTGTGTCTGGAATCTGAATCCAGCCGACTACCTGGTTATTTACTGCCTGAAGACCAGCCCAATCAATAACTGGAGCCTCATCTTTTTTCTCGGAAACTGTTGCGTATGTTGCGAGCTCTTCGTTGATGACATCTTGCTCGTGATACTCAAGCTGAGTCTTGCCAAACATAACGCCAGCAACAACCAAGAGCCCAATGCCAACTACCAGCAAGATTGTGGAAAGAATGTAGGCAAAACCCTTTTTCTTAGTGGGTTTCTCGCCAGACTTTTTAGGAGAGGTTTTCTTGTTGTCATCTTTTTTTGAAGATGCGGAGCTTTTCATAGAAGCCATCCCGACGGAGGTTTTTGAGGTGTGAGTATTTCCAGCCGGCTGATCAGCAGCGGCGAATGAAGCAAAATGCTTGCCGTTTTTTGATTCCATGCACTTCCCCTCTGAAGGTGCTTGTTTGTCATACCTTTGTCATACTCTTGTGATACCCCTTAAAAGTTTAGCTATGCACGAA
>CAUORV010000118.1:0-4274 GCA_963507085.1 uncultured Atopobium sp. | reverse complement strand
TGCACGTTTGAGGTATTTTCAGCGTCATGTATACGTCTTTTTGACAGATTATCTGTCATAGGTGTGTTCAACCATTTTTCCTGTAGCAAAAAGCCCTGCAACCGAATGTGGTTGCAGGGCTTGAACGTACTGGTTGTGCTCATTGCGCTGCTTGGAGCCGCGTATCGCGCGCTTTGCGACGCTCGCCGCACTGCGACGTTCGCGACAGCGCGCCGTGCGCGCAGGGCTTATGCCGATGGACGAGGTCCGCTGGAGACGCGGATGGTGATCGTAGCACCAGGTGCGGCGCTTGATGGCGTCTGTCCAACTACGTTACCGGTTGCGACATTGTCGTCGTATACCCAGACGGTATTGACCTGGAAGCCCGCGTTCTCAAGCGTGGTTTGAGCCGTCTCAAAGTCCTTGCCAACAACACTTGGAACAGATCCGCTTTGGGCGCCAGACGAAACAACGATCGTTACGGTAGAGCCCTTATCTGCCTTGCCGTTAGCTGGAGACTGGGAGATAACGCGGCCCTCAGGCACGCTCGACGAAGGCTGCTGCTGAGTATCTACCTTGAAGCCTGCATCTTTCAGGACATCAGATGCACGCTCGGCAGTCATCTCCGTGACGTCTGGAACATCTGCCTTACCCTTGCCAGAAGACAGGTGATAGGTGATGGTATCGCCAGCTTTGGCATCGCTACCTGCAGCTGGTTCTTGAGTTGCAACGTAACCAACGGTAACGTCGTCCGACTCAACTGAATCGCCATTTCTTGCCTTGAGGCCAACAGCAGCAAGAGCGGACTCAGCCTCTGATGGACTCTTATTAGTGAGGTCAGGTACCTTAACCGCCGCGGCAGGTTTAGCACCCTTAGAAACAACAAGATTGATAGCAGTTCCTTCAGCGGCCTGCCTGTTAGCGCTTGGTGTCTGGTCAATGACCTGGCCTTCAGGTGCAGAATCGCTATAGCTTTCTGTAACAGTTCCCAGCTTAAAGTGGCTGCCAGAAGCATTTAGTGCCTGAGTTGCCTGGTCTTTTGTCTGTCCAACAAACTGCGGGACCAGATACTGCTGGGAAGAGTTGCCAAGAATGTGCGCAATGGCAAAGCCCGCAAGAGCCAGGACAATCAGAGCGCCCAGAACGCCGAGAATAACGTTGCGCTTGTGACGCGTATTCTCGCGCCTATCCAGCTCATCGGCCTCTTCGCGAGAATGGACGCGGTTTAGGCGACCAGTGTCGCCACCGCGCGTAATGTAGGTGTTGGAGCCGTCGATGCCGCGACGATCCAACCTGGAAGTTGGCTGAGGTGGCGTCACAATACGAGGGCTGACGGTGGTGTTGCTTGGAATGGTTGCACGACCGGCAATAAAATCACGAAGCGCGCGAGCAAGCTCGTCAGCGCTCTGATAGCGGTCAGCCGGGTTTTTCTCCATACAGCGAAGAATGATTGCCTCGAGTGCAGGGTCAACGTTGGGGTTGATCAGCGATGGTGGCTGAGGAGCCTCGTTGACCTGCTTCATAGCAACGCTAATAGCGTCGTCACCAGCAAAAGGAACGCGGCCAGTTGCAGCCTCGTACATGACAATGCCCAGGGAATAGATATCGGTGGTTGGTCCCAAAGGCTTGCCCGTACTCTGCTCTGGAGAAACGTAGTGAGCGGTGCCAAGAACAGAGTTATCGGTGGTTAGACTGCTGTTCTTTGCGCGAGCAATGCCAAAGTCCATGACCTTGATGTTGCCATCTGGCTGGACCATGATGTTCTGTGGTTTGATGTCACGGTGAATGATGTCGTGACGGTGTGCTACAGATAGCGCCTGAGCAATCTGAGAGCCAATCTGAGCCACCTTACGGGAATCAAGGGCTCCATGCTTGCGGATGCCGCTCTTAAGGTCTGTACCGCGCAGATACTCCATGACAATGTAGTAGGACTCGCCGTCCTTGCCCCAGTCGTAGACCGAGACGATATATGGACTGGAGAGGGCTGCTGCGGCCTGAGCCTCCTGCTTAAAACGAGCAGCAAAGGACGGGTCATTTGCGTACTGAGGCAGCATCATCTTGATGGCAACAGTACGGCCAAGAACCTGGTCCTGTCCGCGGTAAACGGTGGCCATTCCACCGGTACCAATTTTGTCTTGAACCTGGTAACGCCCACCGAGCATTCTACCTGGCATAACTCAACTCCTATCAAGCGTGCGATTTTCTCGCCACGTCACTTACTATCTTAGAACACACCCAACTACTTGGGGAGAAGACCGTGCGGTGTTTTAGGCGCTACGAAGCAGCTCCCAAAGCCTGGATGTTCAGGCACTGCGCAAGAACACGTCCGCCAACTTGAGCACCGTAACCTAAAACGTTCTCGCCGTTGCCTTCGATGACAACAGAAACAACAAGGGTTGGGTGGTCGTAAGGCGCAAAACCGATGAAGAACGAGTTAAAGTTGCCGTTCTCGACGTCTGCCGTACCTGTTTTACCTGCAATCTTGACACCCGGAACGCGAGCTCCCATACCAGTGCCAGATTCAACAACGCCCAACATTGCCTCTCGGACCTGCGCAGCGGTATCCGCAGACACTGCCTGTCCAAGCGATTTTGGTGACGTCGTAGAAACAACAGCTCCCTCTGGCGAGAGAACGCGATCAACGATGTAAGGGTTCATGACCACGCCGCCGTTAGCAATTGCAGCTGCGACAACAGCGTTTTGCATGACGGTGGTCTGAGGACCTGCAGGACTTGCATGCTCTCCAACAGGAAGACCGCAGGATGCCCAGCCAAGCTCCCAGGTGGTCATCTCGGCAGGATTTGGCATCAACGATGGTGTAGTGGAGAAGTCCTGGCCAAGCGCTGTGCCATAACCAAAGGCACGTGCATAGCTGACCAGGTTATCTGCGCCAAGTGCTACGCCAAGCTGCGCCAACGCCGTGTTAGAAGAGCGAGCAAATGCCTCACGCAGAGGAATAGTGCCCATGTCCTCGTTGGCGTAGTTGTGGATGGTTCCACCGCCAAGCTCCATAGTTCCTGGAGCTGAATAGGTGGTGTCCAGCGTGGTGGTATGTGTGTCAATTCCAGCAGAAAGTGTCACGGTCTTAAACGAGGAACCAGGGGAGTAAAGTGCCTGGGTAGCCCTGTCAACGAGCTGACTTCCAGTACCGGACTCAATAACAGTTCCCAGTTCAGCGTGGGTGTATGAAGGGCTTGAAGCCTTTGCAAGTACGGCTCCAGTGGCTGGATCCATAACAACAATGGAGCCGGAATATCCCTGGAGTGCAGCTTCTGCTACAGCCTGCATCTGAGAATTGATGGTCAAAACAACGCTTGAACCAGCGGTATTAACGCCTGCCATCGAGTACAGAGCGCTTCTCCAGTCGGAATGATCTGCGTGTCCGGTGAGCGTCTCGTTCATGGAGGACTCGATACCTGCAGTTCCGTACTGGGTAGAGATGTAGCCAACGGTGTGAGAAGCCATACCGTCGTGTGGATAGTTGCGCACGTAGGTGCCGTCGTCTTGCTTGACGCTCTCTGCCAGGGTGACGCCGTCAGAAGTCATGATGGCGCCGCGCTGAACATATGCGCTCTTAGCAATAGTGTGGTTGTTGGTAGGAAGCGCCTGAAGTCTAGGTGCGTCAATGACCATCAAGAAGGTCAAGTTGCCGAGAAGAACGGTGAAGAAGAGGGTAAATACAGTAACCAAATTGGTCAGACGTTTTCCGAGAGCGACACGTCCCAGAACACCGGATTCCTCAGACTGCAGACCAAAGCCTCCACGGATGTGGCTGCCATGCAAAACGGAAGAGGCATGAGCTCCACCAGAAGAAATTTCGAGCCTCTGGGAGTCAAGCGTTTTCTTGCTTGGCTCAAGCTCTGTCTCGCGACCAGTTCCCTCATCACCTGCTCTGAGCAGCAGAGCAACAATGATAAAACTGGAAAGAAGAGAGCTGCCGCCCTGACTCATAAAGGGTAGAGTAACGCCGGTAAGAGGCATGAGCTTAGTAACGCCTGCAACAATGAGGAAGGTTTGGAAGGCCAAAACGCTGGTAAGACCAGCAGCCGCAAAAGCAGATGAATCGGACTTTGCGCGAGCAGCTGTTGCGAGGCCGCGTACGGTAAGGAGCAGGAACAGGGTAATAATTGCTGCTCCGCCAAAGAGTCCCAGCTCCTCAGCAATGGCTGAGAAAATAAAGTCAGACTCAACAATAGGGATAAGTGTAGGCATTCCCTTATCAATTCCAGTGCCAGCAAGGCCTCCATCTGCGATGGAATAGAGGGACTGGACAATTTGGTAGCCGTCTCCAGCGG
>CAUORV010000117.1:0-4282 GCA_963507085.1 uncultured Atopobium sp. | reverse complement strand
CACAGGCGTTGTCGCAGCTCGTAGGCCCAAATACTCGCTGTGTGGTTGGCATGCATCTCTCTCACGAGAATAACCGTCCAAGTGTCGCTGTGAGAACGCTTGCTGAAGCAGTTGGCGCACAACCTCTCAACGATGCGTTTACCGAGGCGCAGACTCCCGACGGTTCTCTCGCTATCTGCGTTGCCAGCCAAGATTGGCCGATGTCGCTGTAAACTGAACGTTTGCGCGCTGCCTTCCCAAGACTACTTCACGCGTCCGCCTCGCGTGACCACTCCACGTGACCACTCTACGCAACCACACTGTGCAGCCACCCTACGCAGCCACTCCTACGCATCTGCCAAATATCCGAGCAAAACTGTGCAGGATTACACGAGCTGCGGTATCATGTTTTATATCAATGTTTTGCGAGACTACGACAAAAGGATCATCGTGGACACCTCGAACAACCTTGAAAATAACGTTTCACCTGCGGATCAGAACCCTCGCTCTGACACCCAGCAGGACTTTGAATACGCTGAATCTTTTGAGCAGGAAGCCCAGCTAACTGACGACGCCGAGTTTCACGCAACTGGTGCACAGCACTTCTCATCATCTGAGATTTCTGAGCATGCGAGCGAGGACGCTGCAAAGCAGCCATACGTCCGCCAGCATCGCCATCACAAAACAGTGGAACCTATCAGCGACTTTACAATGCCGGGCGAGAAACTCGAAATTCCAGAGAACCAAGCTGCTGGCTTTGAATCCAGCAAGGGCGCTTATGCGAAGAAGGGTTGGCGCAAGCCAAAGAACGAGATTGCTCACCTTCGCAAAGACGTTCACTACGGCCAATACCTGCAGGTTCCTAAGGGCCAGCGCGACATTTTTGTCAGGAAAGAGCGCCGTTCAAATGCGGGTTCGCTGATTGCCGCCATCATCGTTTTGGCCATCATTGCCGCAGTTTTCTATTTCCTCTGGACCTGGATGTCTACCAACTGGGGCGTTGCGATTCGCTAAACTGCAAAGCCGCGCGGGGCACCAGCGGTAACCGCAAAGTCACGAAGTCGCGCGATGTGCCGACAGCTGAGCCGTCCAGTGCGCGCCTGATTTCATAAAAGAATCTGTAACTTTTGCCTAAAAATGTAAAAGAAACTGTGGATTTGCCTGATTTCATCAAAGAATCTGTGTCCCAAACACAGATTCTTTGTACTTTTCAGGCGGGACTTTGAAGCGTGCCCGAGATTGCCCTTCCATGGGTGCTCACATGGAGCCTGATTTTCCCGCCATGTCTGAATGATTTGCCGGAAAAGTGCACCAAGTCTGAGCTGTTTGCCGGTTTTTCTCACCATGTCTGAGTAAATTTACTCAGACATGATGCATTTTTCAGGCTCGCAGTCAGAGGCCAATTGATCCCGCACACAAAAAGCCGCTGATACATCATGTACCAGCGGCTTTGTTTGTAAAGCTCAGCGTGTGGCGAGAAACCCCGTGGTCTAGCTCCAGGGATCGCGCTCAAAGAGCGGCTCGCTCACGGGACGACGATCGGAATACGGGTCGTAACCATCATCGTCCTCGTTTTCCGCGCGCGCAAACTCCGGGTCAACAACCTGCGCTTTCTTGGAATCGACGTCCTTGCGTGCCACGTCCTTATGCGCTGTGACCTGCGGCGTAGCCGTCGCAGCAGCCGCGACCTGCGGTGTAGCCGTCGCAGCAGCTGCGACCTGAGTCGCGACCTGCGCTGCAACTCGCGCCTCGGGTTTCTCGGCCCTGTTTGTCTCATCACACATGCGCAGCCTCACTTACTTCTTGCGAGCAACCAAGTTGCCGTTCTCGTCAGTATCAACCAGAACAGTATCGCCCTCATGCAGCTCACCTGCAATAATCAAGTTTGCTACCTGGTCAACAACGCGACGCTGAATGAGTCGCTTCAAAGGACGAGCACCGTAAACAGGATCCAGACCATCAAGAGCCAGCGCCTGCTTTGCAGCCTCAGAAAGCTCCAGCGTCATACGCTCGTTAGCAAGTCTGCTACGAACATCCTTAAGCTGAATGTCCACAATGCGCTCAATGTCTTCAAGACCCAGAGGCTGGAAGATTACCACGTCATCGATACGGTTCAAGAACTCAGGACGGAATGAGCTACGCAGCGCCTCCATGACCTGCTTTCTGGACTCCTCGTTGAAGCCTTCCGCGCCGGCACCAGCAATGAACTGCGAACCAACGTTACTGGTCATGATAATGATGGTGTTCTTGAAGCTCACTACCCTACCTTGACCATCGGTCAGGCGGCCGTCGTCCAGAACCTGCAGCAAGATGTTGAAGACGTCAGGATGAGCCTTCTCCATCTCGTCCAGCAAAATGACGGAATATGGATGCCTACGAACTGCCTCGGTGAGCTGGCCACCCTCGTCATAGCCCACGTATCCTGGAGGTGCGCCAATAAGACGCTGGACCGAGAACTTCTCCATGTACTCAGACATATCAATGCGGACCAGCGAGCGCTCGTCGTCAAACAGCAGCTCTGCCAGCGCCTTTGCCAGCTCGGTCTTGCCTACACCGGTTGGGCCCAGGAAGAAGAAGCTGCCCAGAGGCTTGTTTGGATCTGCCAGGCCTGCGCGAGAACGACGGACTGCTGCAGCAACTGCGGAAACAGCGTCGTCCTGACCAATAACGCGCAGGTGAAGCTGGTCCTCAAGGTTCTTGAGCTTGTCCATCTCGCCCTGCATCATCTTAGAAACAGGCACGCCGGTCCACGAAGAAACTACCTCGGCAATCTCGTCCGTGGTGACCTCTTCCTTGAGGATTCCGCCGTCTTCCTGCTTGGCGAGAAGGGCTTTTTCTGCCTCATCGTATTTGCGCTCAAGCTCTGGAATGGTGCTGTAACGAAGCTCGGATGCCTGCGCCAAATCACCCTCGCGGGTCACGCGCTCCATCTGCGTCTTTGCGTCCTCAATCTGGGACTTCAAGTCCTGTACCAGGTCAATTGCACCGCGCTCGTTCTGCCAGTTGGCCTTCATGCCATCCAGCTTCTCTTGCGTAGTAGCAATCTCTGCGCGAAGGCTCTCAAGACGCTCCTTAGAAGCAGCGTCCTCCTCCTTCATCAGAGCCTGCTCTTCGATCTGCATCTGAGTGAGCTGACGATCAACCGCGTCAATTTCTGCTGGCATGGAATCAAGCTCCATGCGAAGCCTTGATGCCGCCTCATCTACCAGGTCAATTGCCTTATCTGGCAAGAATCGGTCAGAAATGTAGCGGTTAGAGAGGTCCGCTGCTGCAACCAGAGCAGAGTCCGTAATACGGACGCGGTGGTGCTGCTCGTACTTCTCCTTAAGGCCACGCAGAATAGAAATGGTGTCTTCAACAGAAGGCTCAGAGACAAGTACGGTCTGGAAACGGCGCGCAAGAGCAGCGTCCTTCTCGATGTATTTGCGGTATTCATCCAGCGTAGTAGCACCAATTGCGCGGAGCTCACCACGGGCAAGTGCTGGCTTCAAGATGTTACCAGCGTCCATTGAGCCCTCGGAAGCGCCGGCGCCCACGATGGTGTGGAGTTCGTCGATGAAGAGGATAATCTGGCCGTTAGACTTGGCCACCTCTTTGACCACGCTCTTCAAACGGTCCTCAAACTCACCGCGATATTTTGCACCTGCTACCAGAGCAGACATGTCTAGCTCAACAAGCTCTTTGTCGCGCAGGGTACTTGGAACGTCTCCAGAAACAATGCGCTCTGCTAGGCCTTCCACGATTGCGGTCTTACCAACGCCGGGCTCACCGATAAGAACAGGATTGTTCTTGGTACGACGGCTCAGAACCTGAATGGTGCGGCGAATCTCTTCGACACGACCAATAACTGGATCAAGCTTTCCCTGACGAGCAAGGTCGGTCACGTTACGACCGTACTGCTCCAAAGCCTCAAACTGTGGCTTTGCATCCTGAGAGGTTACACGCTCATCGCCACGAAGATCGTTGTAGACCTCCTCTACGCGCTTAGCGGTAACACCAGCGTCGCGAAGGATCCTACCTGCGTCAGTGTTGTCATTTGCCAGCGCGGTAAGCAGATGCTCAGAGGTAACGTAGGAATCTCCCAACTTAGTGGCAAGTTTCTCAGCCTCATTAAGAACCTTAAGAAGGTCATTGCCAATGCCAATCTGTGCTCCGCTTACCTTTGGAGCCTTTGAAATTGCCTGGTCTACCTGCAAAGTAATTGAGTCAGGATCTGCGCCAATCTTCTCCAAGATGGAACGCAGGTTACGCTCATTGCTGTCCAGCAGCGCCTTGAGCAGGTGCGTTGGTGCAACCTCGGAAG
>CAUORV010000116.1:0-4303 GCA_963507085.1 uncultured Atopobium sp. | reverse complement strand
GGCTCATCCTTCTTGCCAGAACCCTGAACTACACGCATACAACCAGCAAGATTTCCACCATATTCAAACTGATGCTCACCAGCAGAAAGTGGTGGCTCTTCAAACAAGGCATCTGTAATCTTGCGTGTATAACGAGGACTAATTCCTTCTTTTGTAAGGTCGATGGTTGAAGTAAGAATGACTGCTTCTCGAGCGCGTGTTAAAGCAACATACAGACGGCGGTTCTGCTCCTGCTCTTCAAACTCATTCTCTTGAGTTTCCAAGAACATTCTCCACTCAAGAAGGTTCTTACACTCATCAAGGCTTGTAGGAACCTCATGACAGCCGTCATACAATTCATTAAGTTTTTTAGAACTGCTTGAGAATGCAATCTGGTATGAATCGTCTTTTCTAACATGCAGAAATGGTTCACCACCAGCGCCTGCCTTAGGGCCAGATACAGCTCCTACAACAGCAACAACAGGAAATTCCAATCCCTTAGAAGCATGAATAGTCATAAAGGTAACTGCATTTTGAGTGCTGCAATGAAGCACTTTGGGAGATTCCTTGGCAGTGCTACACCACTGACTAAATGCTCTTGCAACAGAAGCAACGCCAACGCTCAGGTCTGTTTGCAAACTATCAATCTGCTCGAGAGCCGCAAAGATATTTGCAATCTTTGACTGACCCTCATTTCCCATCTTTTGAAGGCGCGAAATCCATCCGGCATCAAGAACTACTTTTTTAATAACGTCTGAAACTCTCTTGTTTGAAAGAGAGCTACGAGCATTACTCAACACCTCTAAAGCATTTTTGAGCTTTGGACTTATCTCAAAAGGTGGATTACATGCGTCATTTACCACTGACTCTGCAATATCTCTATTGGTAATCCTCTGACCATTTTCTCCAAAATTAGTGCCCAAGAGAAGCAGGTCAGACGCATCAAGACTAAAAATCTCACTCGAAAGTACAGGAAATAGTCCCTCGTATGAATCGTACATATTTGCGAGTGCCTGTAAAAGACCACCAATCAGCTGAACCTCAGGCTGCTCACCAAACGTTGAAGCTCCAGAAACCACGCTTTCAATTCCAAAGGTACGAAGTGCCTCAATATAGGGCTGTGCCTTTTTAACTGATTTCATCAAAATTGCAACATCTTTTGCTTGGATCTTCTCATCCTGCATAAGCGTGTTGATTCTGTCTGCAAGTTGATACGCAACAAGCTGGCTTCTTGTGACGTCATCGCCTGGCTTAGAATTTCCTGACTTTTCAAATTTTGTGACTTCAAAATATACGCGAGGCGAATGAGCAACGAACGGAGTTGCAGGTTCTTCTCGCCCAGCAGACAAATCCATAAAGTTAGGTATCATGCCTTCAGCGCTGCAAACCTTTGCAACAAATCGCAAAATTTCGTTGTGACTGCGGAAATTATCTACAAGACGGGGTTGCAAATCTTCTGAAACCTCTGCTTGACGTCTAAAGAACACATCAACATCAGCACCGCGGAATCGATAGATTGACTGCTGCGCATCACCAACTGTGGTGAGATATTGAGCATCTTTACCTGAGAGACTCTTAATCATCTGCACCTGTTGCTGGTCCGTATCTTGGAACTCATCAACCATTACAAGCTTGAATTTATCCGTGTAAACAGCTGCAATCTCTGGATGCTCTTCGAATACTTTTGCCGTTAGATGCAAAAGGTCATCGTTATCAAGGCCGCCAACAGCAAGTTTCTTCTGTTTAAAGAGCTTGTAGACCTGCTCAGTAACATCTTTCAGACACTGACCCTCAGACGTGTCCTGAATAAGTCCAAATAAAGCGCTACAAACTTTAAGCTGATACGCAGCTTCATCTTTTACAATTTTTATTTCTTTTGAGGAACGACCGATCTTGAGTGCTTTTTGCAACGTATCCCAAAACGCCTGGTCAAAATCAGTGAGCGAGAGAACCAAGTGTTGCTGCAATTTGTTGGAGAGCTCAGATTGAACACTCTGTAGCTGATCTGCTTCATCTGGTTTCTTTTCGGCAATTGCAGCCTTTAGCTCCTCAAGCGCACCGTAGAGACTCTCAAGTTCTGCTTTCAGAACTTCCAGGTCAGAACTATCCCCTACAAACGAAATAGCATCCATTCCTACAGGAGATGACTGAGCATATGAAATCAGCGTTTCAATACGAGACTTCAGTGCATCCCTGTTCCCTGCATAGGTTGAGAGAAACTCAGCATAGCTTTCATCTTGAGAAAGCTCTCTGAGTACTTCTTCAATAGATATATTGACCAGCTGATTTCTGGTCATGTCGTCAATGATTTCAAACTCAGGATCAAGACCCAAATCAAGTGCATGAATCTTTAAAATTCTGCTACACATACCGTGGATAGTACTAATCCACGCATCATCAACCTGCAACGCAGCGCTATGCAGACCTTCTTTTTCTAGAGCTTCCCTAACGCGCTCCTTAATTTCTGTAGCTGCAGCATTGGTAAACGTAATAATCAATGCCTGGTCAAGACTACTCAGGTACGGCTTTCCGTCAGCTCCCGAACCTTCTTTTAAAGCCCACACAATTCTCTGTGTAAGCGTAAAAGTTTTTCCTGAACCAGCACCTGCTGCAACAAAAAGAGGCTTATCAAGCGTCTTGATGGTCTTCTCTTGACCGGGCGTATAACGTGTATCAGCCATAGTAGCTTACCTCCTCTTGTCACACAGTTTTACTGGACAATACCTACATGCATCCTTATCGCAAGGATTGGCTCGAACATCTCCAGAAAGCATGGCTTGAACCTTCTGAGCAATTAAATTCTCCCAAGCGTCCAAGTAGTCTGCAAACTCCGCTGAGTTTTGAGACACAACCATAACTGCCTGGTCCCTGAGCTTTTTATCTTCCGGATTCATGTTCCAAATATGTTCTGTTGCCGCTTCTGTTGCCATGCCTGCAAGAGCAAATGAAGGCTTATCTTTTTGCTCTTTGGTGCCCAGATAAATTGCAGCAACTGGCTCAAGCTTATACTTGGTGAGCTGCTTCCTCATAATCTGAGCATATATTGCAGACTGTACATGCCTTGGCAGAATCTCTTTTGAGAGCTCACTATCCAGACTTAACTTTGCTGAATAAGCCTTTAAGTCATTTGTGCCCTTATGCTTATAGTCAATAATAAGTGCCTGACCATGAGCGTTTACATCTACGCGGTCAATCGAGCCAATAAATTGAGCTCCTGCATACTCAACAACATTTTCTTCTCTACCAAAACGAAGCTCAAAGAACCTAGGCTGATAGCCAATAAAGTGCGAAGCTTCAAACTCGAGAAGATCCTTGAGATTTTCTCGTATATTCTCAACCTGTTTTCTTTCTTGAATGCTATGCGGAATAAGCTCATTTGAAGATGCTCGGTTAATGTTGTTGAATTGCTCATCCCAGACCTGGGCAAAACAGCTGTCTAACACCTGCTTTGCATGGTCTAGGTTATCAAATGTAATCCTAGAGCCAGGAATATCTTGTAAAAGCGCAGATTCAACCGCTAAATCAACATCAGCCACATCACAACCAAGTGCTTCAGCTAAAAGTGTTGCGTGTGTTAGCTCCAAAACACGATGGATAAAGGTACCTATCTGCATTGGAGCAAACTCAGTGTCTACCTGGGAAATCTTGATGCGACGTTGCGTAAACCATTTGTAGGGACACTCAAGATATGTCTCAATCTGAGAAGCGGAAAGAAGCGGTAGCCCCTCTCGCGAGACCTCTATAAGACCTTGTAATTCCTGCTCAAGGGTCTCCCTCATCAAATGACGTGGGAGTACCACAATATTTTTGAGTTTAGGATCAATTTCACCAGACTCGATTGTTGGGAGTTCTGCAACACGTTCTGGGTCAGTAGCTTGAGGCAACAGGTTTACCAGCACCTCTTCTTCTCCGCGCACAAGTCCCGTCTTCTTTGCATAGTCTTTGGGATAGCATGCTTTGACCTCACTGAGAGCCACCGCATTAAAGACATCTTTTTGCTCAACCTTCTCAAATGCAACGCTGGTAGAAGCGGTTGTAAGCGCCGTATAAAAATCTCTTTGATAACGCGCAAACTCTGATACCTTAGGCGTTTTACTTGCATGGCGAATAAACTCTTGAAGTGCACCATCAGATGCTTTAACACCAAAATTCAGCGTATCCATACCCTGGAAAATGACAGTATCAAACATATGTGGCTCAAAAGAATGAGCTTGATTCACGGGAGCAATCAGCACCTGAATATCAGACTTAATACCATTAGAAACAGGAGTCATGACCGCCTGATCTTTACAGAGGTCAATAAATGATTTGAGTGTCTGAGGAG
>CAUORV010000115.1:0-4316 GCA_963507085.1 uncultured Atopobium sp. | reverse complement strand
AAAGCCATTCAGAGGATTTCTGGTAGTGGTTCCTATGAAGTTTTATATGGTGATGAATTTGATGTTGGTCGCTTTCATGTCCGGGTAGTGTGGCCACATAGGGGATATAAAGCTAAAGAAGCTAATAATGCGTCGGTTGAGCTCTATGTGACGTATAACGATGGGCAAAATACTTTAACTACGCTTTTAACGGGAGATGCTGAAAGAGATCAAACAAAAGAGACGGTGACATCGGGTGATGTTGGCGATATTGATTTCTTAAAAGTCGGACATCATGGAGCGGCAAAGTCACTCTATCCAGAAACTGCTCGCGCACTAAAACCCGAGGTAGCAGTTGCAAGTGCTGGAAAGAATAATCGTTATGGACATCCTAAACAGGAAGCGGTGGATATCTTAGAGGGTGTTGGTGCAAGGTTTTATTGCACAAAAGATTATGGAGACGTCACAGTATTTCCTGGAGAACATGGACCTAGGGTGAGCGTGCAACATGCTAAAGTAGATACAGAATTAGAGGAGGAAAAAGATGGCGGAGCAGGCTAAGTTACTAGCTGCATATTTGGCTGTTGGCCCTGATGAGATGAAGCGTGCAAGGGCTATTGATAAGCTTAAAAGCCGTCTTAACCAGAGCTTTATTACCTTTAACCTTGATGAGATTTCTGTAAGCGCTGAGCTGACTCCAGAATCTGTTTTGTCTTCTGCTCAAACACTTCCTATGGGTGATTTTAGGCGAATTGTTGTTATTGATGATGCTGGTAAATTGCCTAAGTCTGTATCAGAAGCTCTTGTGGAGTATCTAAAAAATCCTAATCCAACTACTACACTGATGCTTTCTGCACAGACGCTAGCAAAAACTACAAGGCTTTATAAAGCAGTAGATGCGTTAGGTAAGCTTGCAGTTATTAATTGTGGTGCAATTTCTAGAAAAGATTTGCCTAAATACATTGGGGATCTTGGAAGAAAGTACGGACTACAAATCCCAATTAATGTGGCCAATGAGCTTATAAGTCGTGTTGGTGATAATACCACCATGCTTGATTCTCAAGTTAAATCTTTAGCAGCTCTGCTGGGTCGTCCTGGTGCAATTGACGTTCAGTTTGTAGAAACTCATGTTGCACGAGTAGTGGAAGTCAAGCCATGGGATTTTCTCGACAGTTTGTCAGCGAGAAATGCTCAAAAGGCTTTGGAGCTTTACAGTCAGATGGATGAGTCGGGAGCTATTGGCAATCTGTCACTTATGACTGGACGTGTAAGAGAACTCATTTGTGCTAGGTCTATGGTTAAGCGTGGTACAGAGCGGGAAATTGGTCCAGTTTTAGGTAAGCAGGACTGGCAAGTAAGAAATTATGCACGATGGGCGCGCCAATTTGCTGATGGCGAGCTTGAGCATATTTTGAGTCTCTGTGCAGATGCAGAACGTGGTCTTAAGAGTGGAGAAGATAAAACAACCACAATGACCAAGCTCATCTTTGCTCTATGTGGCGTCTCAAATGTGTAGATTCAAAGAATTAAGGTAAGAAAAAACGGACTCCAAGGAGTCCGTTTTAAAAAGTTAAAAGTAGATAAGAACTACTTAAGGGTGTTAACAAGTTTCTGAACGCCGCTCTTACGCTGAGCAGCCTGATTCTTGTGTACGATGCCCTTAGAAGCAGCCTTGTCAAGAAGACGGGATGCCTTGTTAGCTGCAACCTGTGCGTCCTCAAGCTGGCCTGCCTCAACAGCAGTGCGAACTGCCTTAATAGCAGTCTTAAGCTCGGAACGGACAGCCTTGTTGCGCTGGCGTGCCTTCTCAGCGGTGAGAATACGCTTCTTCTGAGACTTGATGTTAGCCACGTGCGGTTCCTTTCGGTGTTTACTATGTGAGGCCTCTTCGCTGAGACACGTTTGAGGCAGCTTTAGAAGTATAGCACGAAGGGGGTACTTTACGCTATTATTTTCCTTATGAATACACAGGATACTTCACATATTCGCAACTTCTCTATTGTTGCGCACATCGATCACGGTAAATCTACCATCAGTGACCGTATTTTGGAGCTTACTCATACCGTTGAAGAACGCGATATGGAGTCACAGCTCTTGGACACTATGGACATTGAACGTGAGCGTGGAATTACCATCAAATCAAACGCCGTCCGCGTCATGTATGACGCAGATGATGGAGAACGCTATCAGTTCAACCTGATTGACACTCCAGGCCACGTCGACTTTACCTATGAGGTTTCAAGGTCTTTGGCTGCCTGCGAAGGAGCGGTGCTGGTTGTTGATGCAACGCAAGGTGTGGAGGCTCAAACAGCCTCAAACGCTATGCTTGCCATGAACGCTAACCTGGATATTGTTCCTGCAATCAACAAGATTGATCTTCCGTCTGCTCGTCCTGAAGAGGTTCGCGCAGAAATTGAGGATGTTCTTGCAATCCCAGCTGATGATGCCGTATGCGTCTCCGGCAAGACTGGTGAGGGTATCCATGAGCTTCTTGAGGCTTTGGTGTACTTGGTTTCTCCTCCAAAGGGAGACCCCACGGCACCTCTTAAGGCGCTTATTCTTGACTCGTACTTTGACCAGTTCAGAGGTGTTGTAGCTACAGTACGTGTTTTTGACGGCTCAATCAAAGCGGGCGATCAGCTGCTTATGATGCAGAGTTCTACGCCTTTTCTTGTTGAGGAAGTTGGCGCTAAGAGGCCTCTTGAGATGGCTGTTGAGCAGCTTTCCGTTGGTGAGGTTGGCTATGTGGTAACTGGCCTCAAAGACCCTGAAGCTGTTCGTGTTGGAGATACGCTTACCTATAAGCAAAATCCATGCGCAGAGCCACTGCCGGGTTATCGCGAGGCAAAACCGATGGTATTTACCGGCCTTTTTCCTGTTGACAATAAGCAATACGAGAATCTTCGTGATGCACTTGATAAATTGCACGTCAACGATCCATCACTTACGTGGTCACCAGAGACTTCTGTGGCTTTGGGATTTGGCTTCAGAGTAGGATTTTTGGGCCTTCTCCACATGGAAGTTGTTAAAGAACGTCTTGAGCGTGAGTTTGATCTTGACTTGATTGCTACCAGTCCATCTGTTGACTATCACGTCTATAAGACCGATGGAACTATGATTGAGATTACCAGTCCTCAAGATCTTCCAGAGGTCACCAAGATTGACCGCATTGATGAGCCGTACCTCAAGGCAAAAATTATTGTGCCTCCCGAGTTTGTTGGCACGGTTATGCAGCTTGTTGTTGATCATCGTGGCGTATCTGAGGACATGGTGTATCTGTCTGATAAGTCCGTTGAGATGATCTTTAGTATTCCTCTGGCTGAGCTTATCTTGGACTTCTTTGATCAGCTTAAGAGTAGAACTAAAGGCTATGCCTCACTTGACTATGAGTTTGATTCATATCGCACTTCTGACCTGGTTAAGCTTGATATCTTGCTTGCTGGAGACGTTGTTGATGCGCTCTCGTTTATTGTTCACAAGGACAAAGCATACGATCTTGCGCGTGGCCTTTGTGACAGGCTTAAAGGCATCATTCCACAGCAGCTCTTTGAGGTTCCTATTCAGGGTGCAATTGGCAATAAAATCATTTCTCGCTCTACCGTTCGTGCACGTAGAAAGGACGTCTTAGCTAAGTGCTACGGCGGTGACATTTCCAGAAAGCGCAAGCTGCTTGAAAAGCAAAAAGAGGGCAAGAAGCGCATGAAGCAGATTGGCTCAGTCGAAGTACCTCAAGAGGCGTTCTTGGCTGTTCTCAAGGTTGATGACGAGTAGAAGGTATCTGTGGAATCGCTTCAAACTATTATTGCAACCTGCGCCCCTGAAGCTGGTCTTTCTTCTCGCATTATTCCTTTTGCGTCAGGTACTTCACTTAAGGAGCGCCTGTCTGCAAATCCCGTGCTTATGGCTCCTATGGCCGGTGTCAGCGATGGTGTGTATCGCACTATGGCTCGAGCTGGCGGGGCAGGTCTTGCGTATTCAGAAATGGTTTCTGTTGCAGGAATTCATTATGGTGGCGAGAAAACCTGGGAGCTTGTAGAGCCTCTTACAACAGAGCCTGATATTGCTGTTCAACTCTTTGGTTCAAAGCCAGATCAGTTTAAAGAAGCAGCAGCTCAGATTAGTGAGCGTTTAGGAGACAAGCTCGCTCTTATCGATATCAACATGGCCTGTCCTGTTCCTAAGGTGGTTAAAAAGGGGGAGGGTTCAGCCCTTCTGGACACCCCAGAGCTTGCTGCAGATTTGGTTAAAGCCTGTCTATCTGAGGTTAGCGTACCTGTCACTGTCAAGATTAGGCGTGGTAGACGTCAGGATGAGGAAGTGGCACCTGAGTTTGCTCG
>CAUORV010000114.1:0-4418 GCA_963507085.1 uncultured Atopobium sp. | reverse complement strand
GGTAAGCGTGAGACCTGAGGTTTCCTGGTTTTTCTCCTCACGATGGCGAAGTACAGCCAAGAAAATTGGGGTTAGCAGGAAGGAAATAAGCGTAGAGCCAGCTGCTGCACCAAAGATCTGGATAATGGTCTGGTCAAAGAGCGCGGCGTAGAATGTGCCTGCATTTGGATCGTAGGGGTGGAACAGAGCTTCTAGCAGGGCGTGAGCTGCGGCACCAAGGATGCAAATGAGTCCGCTGACCAGAAGACCCAGTAGAAGCGAGCGGAAGGCAAAGCCCAAGATAGAAGGAGACTTCTCGCTGCCAGGATCATCTGTGAGGAAGAAGTTTGTCACGTAGTTGACGGTATTCTCGCTCAAGTTCAGCGAGATTGGCATGGTAATAGTGCAAAGAGCTGCGAAAATACCCATGATTGGATTAGATGTTGCTGCTGTTCCTACAAAGGCAGCAATCACAACGGAAACAACCCAGAACAAGAGCCAGAGGTTGCGGTGGAGGAACCAAATAATGTTACGGCCACGGTCGCCAGAGTCGGAATCGCTCCTACCGCCACCAACAATCTGCAGGTCCTCAGCGTGCTCCTCTTCAAGAACGTCAAGGGCGTCGTCGACGGTAACAATACCCAGCAGGCGGTTGTCGTCAGAAACAACAGGCATGGCCAGCAGGTTGTACTTTGCAATGTTACGAGCAACGTCCTCCTGGTCATCCTCTGGTGAGGCGGTGACCAGGTTCTTATTAGCAATCTCCTCCAGACGAGTTTCTGGATCGGAGACAATCAGGCGGTTCAGGGTAACGGTGCCGGACAGGCGACCATCTTCGTCAGTAAGGTAGAGGTAGCGGACGGTCTCAAAGTCTTCGTCCAGATTGCGCAGGCGATCAAAGGCGTATGCAACGGTCTGGTCCTCAGGAACAGAAAGCGCCTCAGACGTCATAATACGGCCGGCGGTGTACTCACGGTATCCCAGCAGCTGCCTAATGGCGCGCTGCTCCTTAACGCCCATCAAGCGCAGGAGTTTCTCGGCACGGTCATAGCTCAGCTCGGAGACAAGCTCGGCTGCGTCGTCTGGGTCCATCTCGGACAGGATGCGAGATGCTTCTTTTTCGTTCAGGCCACCGATGAGCTCAACTGCCATGGCGTCGTCGTTGAACTCTGCCATTGCGCCGGCTCGCTGCTCGTCATCAAGCTGGGCAAATACCTGGCTACGCAGGCGAGAGTCCAGGCGCTCGATGATGTCAGCGACGTCAGCAGGGTGCAGCTCGTCCAGCGTTTTGTGGGAAACGGAGAGCTTAACGTTGGAGAGGTCGCGCTCAACCAGGTCCATGTAACTCCACGCAATGATGCGCTCTTGCATGGGGTGGCCCATAGCGCGCGCAATGCGGGTGACCAGGTGCTCTAGCTGGGGAGAAAGGCTGCGCAGCAGACCGCGTGCGCCAACCTCTGCGCCCAGAAGGCGCAGCTGCGTTGAGCTGGTATCGGAAAGCTTGAGGTCGTTTACGCGGACAACACGAATACCACGCGTATCAACGATCTGCTTGTTCAGAATATCTCTGGCGAGAAGAACCTCGTTAGGCTGCAGGTACGAGAAACGAATCTCAGTCGAAGGCACCTTAAGCCTAATGACGTCCTCATCGTAGGTATCAACATACTTGCGCCAAGAAATCATCATTGGCGTGCGGCCGGGGCCCATAAAAGCCAGGGAAGTAATGCGAGGAAAAACTTCTCCGGTAGCAATTCCAAGGTCGGAGACAGAACCAATCTTCTCGCCTTCTGAATCTAGAACCGGATTACCCATTAACTGGGAAAGATAAATCATGTGTGCTCCTTACATGCGTCCGAAGACTAAAGCGTGGCTTTTGGCGAGAAACTCCGCATACTTGCCACGGGGACTGCATTGCGATTTCACCCCTCACGGTGCAAATCGGCACACCGCAAGAGGTCAGCGACTGTGAGGTCGAGGTTTCATGCTGACCTTTCTCTTCATCCAATAGAACGTGAATTGTGCTTGCGAGGACAATTCACAGATGTAACTATTTTAACGATTTTCTCGCGAGGCTGTAAAGACTCTTCACATAATCTAGCTGCTCGGATTTGGCTACCGCAGACGCGCGAGCGGCGTACAGGCGACGCGCTAGCGCACGGACAGTGCACGGACAGTGCTCGGCCAGCGTACGGTCAACGCACGGCTGGCTCGATCTGCGAAGCTCCACTGCGCACAAAAAAAGCCCGGCACCTGCGGGAACGCAGATACCGGACTGAGCTGACACAAAGTGTAAACGAAACAGCTCTTAGAACTGTACGTTTGGTGCCTGACGAGCGGACTCGTCGGTAACCTGGAAGCTTGTACGTGGGGAACGTCCACCAGCAAGAAGGTTGTTTGGGAAAACAGCGATGATGTTGTTGTAGTTCATAACAACGTCGTTGTAGCTCAAGCGAGCGTAGCTGAGGCGGTTCTCGGTGTCAGTAAGCTCTGCCTGGAGCTCCAGGAAGTTCTGGTTTGCCTTGAGCTCTGGGTAGTTCTCAACAACAGCAAACAGGTTGGTCAGAGCGTTGGAAAGAGTGCCGGAAGCCTGCATCTTCTCTTCAGGAGTGCGAGCGTTTGCGACTGCAGCGCGAGCAGAAGTAACTGCCTCAAAAGTCTTGGACTCGTGAGCTGCGTAGCCCTTAACGGTGTTGACCAGGTTAGGGATCAGATCGTTACGACGCTGAAGCTGCGTATCGATAGCTGCCCAAGCGTTATCGCACCTGTTGCTTGCGCGGATGATGTTGTTGTGAATGCTAATGGCCCAGAAAACCAGAAGGACAATAACTACAACTGCGGCAATAATCATGCTAAATCCTTTCAATCACTGACAATCCTGTGTCAGCCATCCATTTGGACAGGTTAATTATACCCAAAACTAAAAATCTAAGGCGTTTTTGATTAAAGCTTTTAACTTGTTAAGGAATCTTTCGGTGAATGGAATGCTCGCCCACACACTGGCGAGAAGAACGTTGAGCTAGAAATGACGTGAGATGGAATGGAAGTTCTGGAAAAAACGCCGTAGCAAAACTAAAAATACATGAAAACAAAACGTGGAGTTGAAGGCCGCCAAAAATGGCGGAGAGGGAGGGATTCGAACCCTCGGAACGGGGACACCGCTCAACGGTTTTCAAGACCGCCGCATTCAACCACTCTGCCACCTCTCCAAAGCGGTAATATCCTACCTCATAATTGAGTTTTTTGCGAGTAGGGGATTTGGTAAGTTAGGTTTTGCTTCATAATTAAGTGAAGACAAATTAGTGTCAGGTTCGTGACGAATTTGCGTCAGATTCGTGACGGATTTGCGTCAGAACTGCGTAAGAATTACGACAGCAATCAGACAAGAGAGGAGCAGCTATGAGTGACGAAGTACAAGAGCCTTTGACCCCACAGGCTGCTCTTGATCAGAAGTACATGAAACTTGCTCTTGAACAGGCAGAACTTGCAGCTCAGATAGGAGAAGTGCCTATCGGTGCAGTTGTAGTGTGTGATGGAGAGGTTATTGCCGTTGCACATAATCGCCGGGAGATAGATAACGACCCTTCCGCACACGCTGAGTTTCTCGCCATGCAAGAGGCTTCAAAAAAGCTTGGCCGCTGGAGACTTTCGGGCTGCACGGTGTACGTGACACTGGAACCTTGCTTGATGTGTGCGGGATTGATGGTCAATGCTCGTATTGATCGCTGCGTGTTTGGCGCGTTTGATCCCAAGGGCGGCGCAACGGGTACGTTGTTTGATGTGAGCGGTGACCCAAGACTTAATCATGAGTTTGCTGTCTCAGGCGGAGTATTAGCAGACGAGGCATCTGCACAGCTCAAAGCGTTCTTTAAAGAGCGTCGCAAAAGCAAAAGTTTAGAAAAATAAGAAGTCTGGAAGAACTATTTAAAAGATATTTTGATTCCACTAGCAGCTATCAGCAAAGCTCCAAGACCAATGAAAGCTACTAGAAGAATGAGCTTTACAGCCATTGAGATGCTGAATACAAAAGATAGAGTCGCGCTTGCTAATAGGAATAATGCAAATACAGCGATTGTGATTAAGATTAATTTGTCATTATCGTCAGCTGTTTGAGGCTGAGACGCGTGCCCTTGGACATTTTGATTAGTTACATTTTTATCAAAGACGATAGAGAGTGTAATAAAAGAATTTATAAGTGCGAGA
Source organism: uncultured Atopobium sp. (assembly GCA_963507085.1). Classification (GTDB taxonomy): domain Bacteria; phylum Actinomycetota; class Coriobacteriia; order Coriobacteriales; family Atopobiaceae; genus Lancefieldella. Next base: position 239 of record CAUORV010000114.1, on the reverse strand, counting down.
AGAGCATAGAGATACCAATAGTTATAAGAGACAAGAAGATAGAGAAGGCATCCAGACAATACAGCCCTGAAGGACGAGATTTTTCCTGTTTTATAAAATGAATGAAGACCAGCAAAACCGCCAATAAAGGCTAATAACCCATAGGTTAAGTAGGGCTGGTATTTGCTCAAGGTTGGTTGTTTAGATAAATCCCTGACATCCGTCTCAGCCATAAGAGCCTCCAAAGTATGCCATAAATA
>CAUORV010000113.1:0-4425 GCA_963507085.1 uncultured Atopobium sp. | reverse complement strand
GCTGTGAAGTACAGGCTGACCGCATCTGGAACTGGGCTGTTGCAAAGGGATATATTTTTTAGAGTATTTTAAAGGTTCGTCTCCCTACGAATCAAAGATACCTTAAAAAGAAACGCCTCTAGAAAATTGAACTACCTCCCATTTCTTATGTCCAAGAAATGGGAGGCAGTTCAAAATCTTATTTATAGAGGCGTATTTATTGCTTATTAGCTCTTGCAGTTTATTACTTCATTTTCTTGCGGAGACCAGATGCGGTCAGTGCCAAACCAAGTGCTGCAATGATGCCTGCTACAGAAGTCGCATCACCTGTATTTGGCAGAACGCTCTTCTCGCGCCTTGGTGTTGGCTGCTGGACTGAATCAGATGCAGGCGCAACTGGTGCAGGTGCTGGCTCTGAATCAGGCTCAGGTTCTGGTGCTGGCTCTGGTTCAGGGTTTGGCGCCCAAAGCGGAGCAAAGAAGTAATAGTAAGTTGTTGTGTCATCACGCAGATCATCAGTGACGGACCACGCAGTAATATCAGCAAAATTCACGTGAACAATTCCATTAGCATCAACTGTGTAAGGCATTGACTGGTCAGGAGTTGCGTTATCCCTTTGCTCATTTGAAAATATTTCTGACGAATAACCCACCAGTCTGTAACCATCACGATGAATATTTCCATCAAAAGTAAAGCTTTTATGATCGTCTGAAATCGTTGCAGGGATATAGGAATTTCCGTTGTATTGAGTGCCGTATGCGCCGACAACAAGATTGATCCTAACATTCCAACCAACTTCAGGATCATAAAAACGAACAATAGTTGCACCATTGTCATCTGTTGAAGTGGTGTTGGCAACAGCTTCAGCTGAAGTGGTTGTCTCAGTTGTCGCAGTCGTCTCAGCTGCGGTGACTGCTTCAGTTGTAGCGGACAACTCGGTCGAGACGGTTGTCTCAGCTGTGACGGTTGCTTCAGCTGCATCGTTATTTGCAGTTGTTGCAGTAGTTGTGGTTGCTTCTGTTACTTCAGTGCCTTCAGCAAGTACTCTCACAGAAAGTGTTGGCGAGAAGACCAATGCTCCTGCAAGAACACCGGAAAGAATAAGGAGCTTTGTGCTGTTGTGAAAATACTTAGGCATAAGGATTTATTTCTACTAGGACGCGACTATTTACTACTGCATTTTCTTGCGGAGACCAAGTGCAACAAGAGTAGTGCCAGCTGCTGCGAAAACACCTGCTACAGAGCTTGTATCGCCCGTGTTAGGCAGAACGCTCTTCTCGCGCCTTGGTACTGGCTGCTCAGATACGTCAGAAGCAGGAGTAACTGGTGCAGGTGCTGGCTGTGGTTCTGGTTCTGGCTCTGGTTCTGGCTCAGGCTCAGGATTTGGCGCCCAGAGTGTAAACAGATGATATCTTGAAGTAATAATTCCTGTATCAATATCGTCTGTAGAACTCCAAGCGTGCAAATCACTAAAATTCATATGAACCATACCATCAGCATCAATGGTATAGGGCATAGACATATCAGGAGTTGCATCTCCTTGAGCTGAATAGTAATCAGTAGTAAAACCTACCAGCGTATAACCCTCACGCTGAACATTGCTGCTAAAAGAGACGCTTTTGCAGTCATCAGAAATGGTGGGAGGAATATATGATTTTCCGTTATAGGTGCCACCGTCTGTTGAAACTGAAATGTGTAGCTCTCTTGTCAGGCCATAGTAATTGTTATCTATATATGATTTAACAGCCTCTGCGTCACTATCATCATCTGTTGAGGCAGCAGCGGTCGTCTCAGTTGTAGCAGTCGTTTCGATCGTAGCGGCAGACGTCTCGGTCGAGGCGGTGGCCTCAGTTGTGGCGCTTACCTCAGCTACCTCAGTACCCTCAGCAAGAGCTATCGCAGAAAGTACTGGCGAGAAAACCAACACACTTGCCATAATGCCTGCAATTGCGAGCAGCTTTACGTTGTTGCGCAAATACTTTGACATTTCATATTCCTTAACTCGTGTATTTCAAGAAAAACAATTGTTTTTCTTTTTGAACATGTTTCAACGGATTGGTAAGTATATATGAAAAGAAATCGCAGGTGTACTGCCAAAATATCCAGTTATAGATATTCTTAAAATATCTATAACTGGATGACAAAAACGTTATTTATTCAGTAATTAAAGCGCCTGAATAATTTCTTCTCCACGAGCATTTTGTGGGATTAAAGAAATCTCACGACGGGGTTCTGCGTCGTCAGATGCAAGCTCTTCCTCAGATAGCCTAGAAACATACACATCAAGGGTTCTCTCGCCAATTTGCTCCGCAAATTGCTCTCCCCACTCAATGATAGTTGGACCATCAGACTCAAGCGCATCGTACAGGCCCGTATCTTCAAGCTGATCAGGGTCGTTTAGGCGATACAGGTCAAAGTGGTAGAGAGGCATAAGCGTACCCTCATAAACCATCTCGATAGTAAAGGTTGGGCTGGTTACATCGTCAGCAACACCCATACCTGCAGCAATGCCTTTGGTGAGCTGCGTCTTTCCTGCGCCCAGGTCTCCCGTGAGCACCAGCACGTCTCCAGCTTGCAGGAGTTTGCCCAGAATCTGACCAAGAGCAATAGTTTGCTCGGTGGTGGTAGAAACATACGTGCCGGCTGCGGTTTTTTCTGGCAGGTTGCTTGCGACAGTATTGCTTGTTGTGGTGTCATTTGCGCCAATATTTGCGCTGGTAGAAAGGTTAGTCACAAGAGCCTCCTCGAGGGTGTTCCTCAAGCCAATCAGCAAGAAGTCGCAGGTCATCTTTGAGGAACTGCGCCCACTCCTTGCGGTAAATAGTTGATGCGGGATGCATGGTGGGCAGCACGCTAAAGGCGCCTATCTGGTAAAACTTGCCGCGCAGCTCCGTCACGCCCTTATCGGTATGCATGACAAACTGTGTTGCAAAATTACCCAAGCAAACAATAACGTCTGGTTTAATAGCACGAATCTGGTCACGAAGATACGGAGAGCATTCCTCCACCTCGGCTACCTTGGGATTTCTGTTTGAAGGCGGTCGGCATTTAACCACGTTAGAGATAAAAATATCCTGGCGAGAAAGGCCAACTTCTTCTAACAGCGCATCAAGCTTTTTGCCCGATACGCCTACGAAAGGTTGACCGCTTAGATCCTCATTTTTACCAGGAGCTTCTCCCACAATCATGACACGAGCTGTGGGATTTGGGCCACCAAACACAATGTTGGTGCGTGTTTCCCACAGCGGACATTTCTTGCAACCAGTTATCTGCTCACGAATCTCGTCAAGCGTGACTGCCATTAGATGTACACCTTATCGAGGCGAGCGCCAAAGTTGCAAACTACTTCATAGTTAATGGTCTCACGCAGATCAGCCATCTCATCCGCGGTGATTTCTTGGTCGCCGTCTTTGCCAATGAGAGTAACCACGTCACCATAGCGAATTTCGTGTGCAGGCTTATTAGCGTGTGTACCTGCGGTATCAACGGCAATCATAAACTGATCCATGCAGATATTGCCCACCTGGCGGACACGGTCTCCGCGCGTCAAAACATCCATGCGGTTAGAAAGGCTGCGTGCAAGACCATCGGCGTAGCCGATAGGCACCGTTGCTACCTGGATGTTATTGCGAGGAACGCGCCACGTCATACCATAACCAACGCCATCGCCAACAGCTGGATACACCACGCGCGTCACGCGACCACGCACGCTCATAACGGGCTGCAGGTCAATGCGGGGAATAGTGAGCTTGCTAGGATGAAGTCCGTACAGACCAATGCCCACGCGGACCATATCAAACTGAATGTCTTTGTGCAGGACGGTGCCAGGAGTGTTGTCGGCGTGAACCAAGCCCAGCTCATAGCCTGCGTTTTTAAGCGCGGTAACCGCTTCAATAAAGCGATTAACCTGCAGGTCAAAGTCCCAGTTGTCGAGCACGTCGGCCGTAGCAAAATGCGTAAACGTGCCAGCGCATTCAAGACCCCTGTGGAAATCGATAGAACCGCGCACCTCGAGAAGATCTTCTCGCCTGACACCAATACGGGTCATGCCGGTATCAATGGCCAGGTGGTAGCGACCAACCTTGTTAGCTGCAGCAGCAGCCTCGCCGTATGCGAGGGCAAAGTCAACCGTGTAAACGGAAGGCATGATGTCAAAGCGCACGAGGTCTGGAATGGAGGTAACTGGCGGCTCGGAAAGCACCAGAATAGGATTATCAATACCAGAGCAGCGCAGTTCAACACCCTCATCAACCGTTGCAACAGCAAACTGATCGGCGCCCACAGACTGCATTGCTTTAGCGCACTGAGCAGCACCGTGGCCGTATGCGTCAGCCTTAACCACGCACATCATCTTGACACCACGGTTAAGCTGAGCCTTAAACGCCTTTACGTTGTGGCGGACGGCAGAAAGATCAATCTCTATCCAAGCCCATCTATCCTGGGGAT
>CAUORV010000112.1:0-4461 GCA_963507085.1 uncultured Atopobium sp. | reverse complement strand
GAGCTTTCTCCTGTAATTGGAAATCCAGGAGATCCTGTTCCTGCCGTCCCTAATCCAACACGAACTGGTTATACCTTTGCTGGTTGGGACCTTAATGACGATGGTATTGCAGATTCCCTGCCCACCACCATGCCTCAAGAGCCTATTACTGCAAAAGCACTTTGGACTCCAGCAACAGCAACGTATCACTACGCCTATTTTATTCAGGACCCGAACAATCCTTCTAACTACAACTACGTCACAACCACCACTGCTTCCGGAACCGTCGGAACAATAACTGCGACCGCTCCCGTCCAGCCAAATACGGGCGTTTTCCGCTTTGAGACGTACAGTCACGAAAGTGATCCAACTCCTATTGCAGCAGATGGCTCCACCACTATTAACGTTTACTACAATCTTGCAACTATCACCGTCAACGTACGTCCAAAGAGAAATGGCTCCATCCTTGCAACGCTTACGCTTCGTTATGGTGACTCGTTTAATCCTTACGCCATCAACCCCAATACCGGCAACAAGTACAGCGACGACATGCTCGCCGCCGTGCGTGCAGATGACCCTTCTGGAACCTACTATTGGTATGGCATAATCCCTGGTGTTGGCGGTACTGCAACCACCACCCAAGCAAAAACAACTGACCCAGGAACCAAGATTACCGCAGATAATGTTCTTGACGTCTATGGTCGCTACACTAGCTCCACTAACCTTGGTCCACGCTACCGCTTCTACTACTATCAAAATCTTGATGGTACTTACGATATGGGCGGAGACCACACGCTTTCTCGACCTGGCATGATTACAGAGATTGCAAGAAATGATGTTGATCACTATCTTGAGAGCGAGAATAGACATCCTGGTTTTTCGTATGACGGCTACCGCATGAGCATTGACCATTTTGATGGAACCAATTACGATGCACTTAGTTGGACCAGTTGGCAGCCATACAACTACGACTACCTCACCACTGATTACAATTCCAACTTGATTGAGCACCGCTATAAGCGCAATACCTATACCGTTACCTACGTAAGCTCTGGTACAACTGTTGCTACGCACTCTCATCTCTTTGGAGAGCCCTTTAATGCCAGCACCGATGTTCCTGGCACCTCTTTAACTTCTCCACGACCTGGTTATGTTTTCAAGGGCTGGTACGACAATTCAGAGACTGTGGGTACTCCTGTTACCGACACCACTATGCCTGCAACTAATACGGTGCTGTATGCCAAGTGGGCACCTCTGACCGCAACCGTTACCTTTGACTCTGAGGGTGGCTCACCAGTCAACTCGCAGGAGCTCACCTACGGAGACGCAGCTACCAAGCCTGCTGATCCCGTACGAGAAGGCTACACCTTTGCTGGCTGGATTCTCTACACCAACGGAAACCCCTCTGTATACAGCTTCTCCGCAGCAGTTACAGGTGACATTACCCTGCACGCACTATGGAAGAAGAACGACTCCTCCGTCTCCTACACGGTCATTCACCAGACAGATGACGGCCAGATTCTCTCAACCACAACTGAGACTGCTCCAATCGGCTCTCTTGTCAGCAAGTGGGCACTCGACGCAGCTGATCGCGGAGACTATGCCTATGTAGACGTTTCTTCTCGCTCTATAGTTCTTGATGAGAATGCCGAGAATAACGTCTTGACCTTCACATATAGCAAGGAAGCTCGCTACAGCTATACCATCCATTACGTTGATGCACAGACCGGTGAGCAAATCCATTCCGACGATGTTATTGGCAGCCAGACGCTTAACCTGCAGAATGTTTCTGCTCGTGAGATTGACGGTTACACACTTCAGGGTGACAGCGCCGGATATGTTTCTGCTGACCAGCTTGAATACACGTTCTACTACACAAAGAGCCCTGAAGCACCTGCAGCACCTCAGACCCCAGCAAAGCGTAAAAGCTCTCTACCCGAGACTGGCGACGCCTCAAGCGTGATTCTTGTTAGCACAGCTCTAACCTCCGTGGCTGCGCTGGGAACATCCCTTGTTTTGCGCCGTAGGAAAAGAACCGAAGCATAACAGGAAGTTCTAATGCAACTACAAAACCCGGGTGCCTCGCACTCGGGTTTTTTGTTTACGTATTCTTGAGGAAGTCGGAGACAGACACCGCTCTAGCCAGAAAACTACTCCCCAGCGTTCATTCCCGGGAAGCCAATCTGTCGCAGTGCTTCGTACAGCACAATGGCAGCCGCGTTTGAAACGTTAAGTGCACTGACCGAGAACTCGTTGGGGTCAATAAAGTTTCCGCAGATATCCTGCTGTAAAAGCGCGGGATGAGAGTACTGATCCTCACCATCAAGCACGTCGTGCTTTTGACTCCAGTCCTCGCGATTGACCAGGCTGGCAGAATCTTGCAGCATAGGGATTCTCTCGCACTCATCCGCGTGCTGTGCCAGAAGCTCCTCAGATAATCCCAGGCTTTCTTTACCAAAGATGAGGTAATCGCCATCATGATACGTTGCCTGCGTGTAGGTCTTCTTGGCTTTCTTGGTGAGGAAATGCAGCGGGGACCTGCCGGTTGCGGAGGTGTCGTCGACCGCGGCAACAGCGTCGTGTGCAGCGTCCGCAGCAGGTGCACCAGACGCTTGGACTAGACCGTTCTTCTCCAGAAATAGATCCCAGTTGTCGTAGACAGAAACGTTAAGGCTTTGCCAGTAGGCCATACCTGCTCGCTTAAGGCTTTTGTCATCAAGCGAGAAGCCCAATGGGCCCACTAAGTGCAAGTGAGTCCCGCTCACTACGCAGGTGCGGCCAATGTTTCCCGTGTTTGCGGGAATCTCGGGCTCTACCAGTACAACGTTGAGCATAGGTTATGCCAGAACAAAGCTGGTCAAAAATGCAATAAGTCCGCCAAGTGCCATAGTGGCTGGCAGCGTCACAAACCAAGCGGCAATAATCTTGCGCGCAACGCCCCAGCGCACGGAGCTGCGACGACGAGCAGATCCTGCGCCCATGATGGATGTGGTGATGACCTGTGTAGTGGAAACTGGTGCTCCAAGTGCAGTCATGATCTCAATTGCAACGGTAGAACTTGTTTCGGCGACAAAGCCAATAACTGGCGTGAGCTTGGTAACGCCATCGCCAACGGTACGCATAATGCGGCCGCCGCCAATGGAAGTTCCTAGCGCCATGGTGGTTGCGCAGAGAAGTTTGACCCACAGAGGAATGCCGTTAGAAGGGTCGTGTAGACCGGCGGTTACCAGCGCCAACGTGATGATTCCCATGGTCTTCTGAGCGTCATTATTGCCGTGGCTGTATGCCATAAACGCAGCTGAAAGTACCTGAAGACGGTGGAAAAGACCGTTTGCCTTTTTAGGTGGCCAATCAGCAAAGATCTCAAATACCAGCTTCATAATAAAGTAGCCCAGCGCCATACCAATAAGTGGAGAGGTAAACAGAGGGATAACAACCTTCTCGATGACGCCCGCCCACAAAATATGGCCCGTGCTGCCTGTAAATACGATGGTTGCGCCAATAAGGCTGCCGATAAGTGCGTGTGATGAGGAGCTTGGAATTGAGAACCACCAGGTAAAGAGGTCCCAAATGATAGCGCCCATCAATGCAGCAAAAATAACGTAGAGCTGGAGCTGAATATCAACCAGACCAGACGCGATGGTCATAGCGACCTTCTCGCTCATAAGCGCGCCGATAAAGTTCATGATAGCCGACATGATAATTGCTGTGCGTAGAGGCAAAGCCTTGGTATACACCGTGGTTGCAATAGCGTTTGCGGTGTCGTGGAAACCGTTGATGAACTCAAATATCAGAGCGGAAACAAGTACCGCAATAAGCAAGATGCTAGCCATTTTTCACGATGACATTCTGAACAGCGTTTGCAACATGCTTGCAAGCGTCAAGGGTTGACTCAAGTCTATCCAGAAGGCTCTTCCACTTAAGAACCTCAATTGGATCATCGACGTTTCTGAAGATAGAGCTCAGAGCGTTGCGATACACAACATCGCCCTGGTCCTCATACTCATTTGCAGAGCGTGTGTGACGAATGACAGAATCATCCTTGTGATAATCAGGGAGACGATCAAAGGCCTTTTGCAGCTCCTCTGAAGCAAACAGGATTAGATGAGCTACCTGAACAGCCTCTGGACGCATCTCTTTAATGTCATACATGCTGAGGTGAGCAGAAACGCTCTCAATACCGTCTGCAATCTCGTCCATAAGCAGGGCAAGACGCGAGATGTCCTCGCGATCAAATGGCGTGATAAAAGACGTGTTAAGGGTGGAAATAATCTTTCCTACCTGGTCATCACAAAGCGTCTCATAGTTCTTAATCTGAACTTCATAATCTTCTGAACTTGGAAATGACTCCATGTAAGAGACAAACAGTTTTGCTGTAGAAACAATCAGTGCAGAAAACTCAGAGAACATGCTGTAAAACTCATCTTCTCTACGAGAAACACGACTCATATGACGCCCTTCACTTGGACTTTTTATTACATA
>CAUORV010000111.1:0-4469 GCA_963507085.1 uncultured Atopobium sp. | reverse complement strand
AAAAAATATGCACCCAAGCTTGTGCTTGGGTGCATATAACGTTAAAGCTGAAATGCGGTTTATTGAACCTGGCAAATCATAGCAACATTAGTTGAAGTGGTGTAATCACCAAGACGTGGGCTGGTATGAGGATCGCCAGCAGTCAGAACAACAATATCGCCAGTCTCTACAACGCCAACTTCTTTTGCAACGTTCAGAGCGTTGTACATGGTGTTAGAAAGTGTGCCCTGCTCAGAGGTCTTGAATGCATAGACGCCCCAATAGAAGCAAGTGCGACGAACTGCCTCATCGGATGGAGACATTGCATACAGAGGACGCTTTGGACGGAAGTTAGAAACAAGGCGAGCGGTACGGCCAGAGTGTGTTGGGCAGATGATGCACTTTGCGTCAACACGGATTGCCATATCAACTGCAGCAAAGCCAGTAGCGCCGTTGACGTTCTTAAGGCCCTCACGCTGGTGATAGACATCCTTGACTGGCAGGTACTTCTCGGTCTCCTTGCAGATGGAAGCCATAGTCTTTACTGCCTCAACAGGGTACTTACCAGCTGCGGACTCACCGGAAAGCATGACGCAGTCAGTGCCGTCGTAGATTGCGTTAGCAACGTCGGTAACCTCTGCACGGGTTGGACGAGGGTTGCGAATCATAGAGTCAAGCATCTGAGTTGCGGTGATGACAGGCTTGTAAGCATCGTTGCACTTCTTGATGACAGTCTTCTGGATGTGAGGAACCTCAGCTGCAGGAACCTCAACGCCAAGGTCACCACGGGCAACCATGATACCGTTAGAAGCTGCAAGAATCTCGTCGAAGTTCTTTACGCCAAGAGCAGACTCAATCTTAGGGAAGATCTGTACGTTAGGAGTGCCCATCTCACGGCAGATGTTGCGGATCTCTTCAACTGCAGCACCATCACGGATGAAGGAAGCAGCAATTGCATCAATACCAAGCTCGCAGCCAAACATGATGTCTGCGCGGTCCTGCTCAGTGACGGAAGGAAGGCCAATGTTGACGTTAGGAACGTTTACGCCCTTCTTCTCGCCAAGCTCACCACCGTTGATGATCTTGCAGTGCATGTCGGTGCCCTCAACGTGATCAACCTCAAGACCAATGAGGCCGTCATCAATAAGGATGATAGAGCCCTTCTTGACCTCTTTTGGAAGATTCTTGTAGTCAAGCGAGAAGCGCTGAGCATTACCAATGACATCATCATCGGTAGTTACAATGACGGACTCACCAGTAGTAAGGGTGACCTTCTTGCCATCCTCGAGAAGACCGGTGCGAACCTCAGGACCCTTTGTATCAAGCATGATAGCAATAGGAATACCAAGCTCATCAGAGATAGAACGAACGCGACCAATCATAGTGCGGTGATACTCATGGCTACCGTGCGAGAAGTTAAAACGTGCGACGTTCATGCCAGCAAGAATGAGCTCACGAAGGACCTCATCACTTTCTGTAGCAGGACCCATAGTACAAACAATCTTGGTCTTTTTGCGAGCCATATCTCTCCTTTTCATAGGAATTGAAATCACATTCAGATATCAATAGTAACCGTTTTTGAAGCGATTGTTTCTCTGGCGCTTAGCAAACCACACTTTTATCAACGTAGTCAGTGCCCTCAGCAAAAGCAGTTGCGTTATCAAGCGTAACCTGAGCAATTTGTGAGAGAGCCTCATGAGTAAAGAATGCCTGGTGGCTTGTCATGACTACGTTAGGGAAGGAGCAAAGGGTAGAAGTAACTGAGTCAAAGACCTCAGCACCACGGTCCTTATAAACGTTTGGATTTTCTTCTTCATAAACGTCAAGGCCACAAGCACCAATCTTGCCAGAAAGAATGCCGCGAATAAGAGCCTTGGTGTCAATAAGTCCTCCGCGACCAGTATTAACGAGAATGACGCCATCTTTCATCTTTCCGATGGTCTTATCGTTAATCATGTGATAGCTCTCATCATTCAAGAAAGCATGGAGTGAAATAAAGTCCGAACGCTCCCAGAGCTCATCGTAGCTGACATACTCATCAACAACGTGCTCGTCATTGACAAGGCTCATATTTGGATAGAGGTCTGCGCCAAGGACGTGCATGCCAAAGCCTTTGCAGATACGGCAAAGTGCTGCGCCAATACGACCAGTTCCAACAATTCCAGCAGTTTTACCGTGAAGTGTATCGCCAACAAGGCCAACAAGCGAGAAGTTATTCTCGCGAATTCTGATGTAACCACGGTGAATACGACGGTTAGCGGCAAGCGCAAGACCCATTGCATGCTCTGCGATTGCCTCAGGGGAGTAAGCAGGTACGCGTGTAACGGTAATGCCAAGGTCTTTAGCTGCGTTAACGTCAACAGCATCAAAGCCAGCGCAGCGCATAAGCAGAAGCTTAACGTCAAAGCCTGCAAGAATCTCAAGGGTCAGAATTGAGGCGTCTGCGTTAACAAAAGCGCAGACAGCGTCATAACCCTTGGCAAAGCCTGCGGTCATAGGCGTAAGGTTTGACTCGATGTAGTCGATTGAGATGTCTGGATACTTTGGAAGTTCAAGGTTGAAAGAATCCTTGTCGTAACTTTGAGCACCATAAAACAGGATTTTCATAGCTGCCTCCTTGCCAAAACTAACGTTTGGCTTATGTTGTTATGTTCTGCGTTTATTGTACCCCTTGGATAACAATTATTCGCCACATAACAGGAGTTTTAAGAAATATTTATGAGGTTTGAAAAAAAGAAGAATACGGTAAAATGATAGAGCATTGTAAGGTCCTATGATAGGACGTTGTAAGGTCCTGACACGGCAACCTTGGTGAGCCCTTGCCCCTCTCCTGGGGAATTATGATCGGGCATCAATCTGTCAGGTAGAAACCCAGGAGGAACTTTGAAAGAGTATCTTTCAAGTGCGGCTGATGTTATCAGTGCGCAAAAAACTGATGCTGAAGTTGGTCTGTCTGATGCAGAAGCAGCTTCGCGTCTTGAGGCTCATGGTCTCAATAAGCTTAAAGAGGCTCCAAAAGAATCAATTATTAAAAGATTCTTTGCGCAGATGGCAGATCCTATGGTCATCATGCTTCTTGTTGCCGCTGCTATTTCTGCTGCTGAAGGTATTTATACCGGAGAAGGCGGAGTTGCAGACGTCGTAATTATTCTGTTTGTTGTTGTTATCAATTCTGTTCTTGGTGTTGTCCAGGAGGGCAAAGCCGAGGAAGCCCTTGCTGCTCTGCAAGAGATGAGCGCAGCTCAGAGCAAGGTTATCAGGGACGGCCGCCTTGAGACGGTTGCCTCAACCGAGCTTGTTGTGGGCGATATCATCCTGCTTGAGGCAGGTGACTCTGTCCCAGCCGATTGCCGCATTCTTGAGAGCGCTTCTATGAAGGTAGAGGAGTCTGCGCTCACGGGTGAATCAGTTCCTGTCGAGAAACACGCGGAGACCCTCAGTCTTGCTGAAGGCACTGATGACATTCCTTTGGGTGACCGAAAGAATATGTGCTACTCCGGATCTATTGTGGTCTATGGACGCGGTCGTGCAGTTGTTGTTGCAACGGGCATGGACACTGAGATGGGCAAGATTGCAGACGCAATTTCTCAGGCAGAAGAGGGACAGACTCCACTTCAGATTGCCCTCGATAAGCTTTCCCATACACTTACTATTCTTGTTGTTGTCATCTCGCTGCTGGTCTTTGCAACAGGATTTATTAAGCATGGCGCTGAGATGCTTGGCAACTTTGATCTTGTCCTCAGTACGTTTATGGTTGCAGTTTCTCTTGCAGTAGCTGCAATTCCAGAAGGTCTTGTTGCTGTTGTTACCATCGTTCTTTCTATGGGTGTTACCAGAATGAGCGAGCGTCACGCTATTGTTCGTCGACTTACCGCAGTTGAGACCCTTGGTTGTACTCAGGTTATCTGCTCTGATAAGACTGGTACTCTGACTCAGAACAAGATGACTGTTGTCCGTCATGAGACAGAAAACCTTGATGCACATGTACGTACCATGGCACTGTGCTGTGATGCTACCTGGGATGATGCGGAACAGGTAGCAAAGGGTGAGCCTACTGAGGCTGCTCTTGTTGCAGACGCTGCAAAACTTGGATACACCACAAGTGACCTTGCTTCTTCTCGTCCTCGCATTGGCGAGGCGCCCTTTGACTCTGTTCGTAAGATGATGTCTGTTGTGGTGCGCACCCGCTCCGGCAAGGTTGTACAGCACACTAAGGGTGCGCCTGACGAGGTACTTGCTCGCTGCACCAAGATTATGACAAGTGATGGCATTATTGACCTCACCGATGAGGCTCGCTCTGAGATTTTGGCTCAGAACAAGTCCATGGCTGACCAGGCACTTCGTGTTATGGCATCTGCTCGTCGTGACTGGGGAACAAAAGCTCCTCAGAGCTATGACCCAGCCAACCTTGAGCATGACATGGTCTTTGTTGGACTCTCTGGCATGATTGACCCAGTTCGTCCTGAGGTTAAGGGTGCTGTTGCAGAGGC
>CAUORV010000110.1:0-4561 GCA_963507085.1 uncultured Atopobium sp. | reverse complement strand
GCCATTGCGCTGGGATTTGCCTTGGCCGCAAAGGCGCTGGATATCAAGCTTATTACTACCGTTAGCGGAAATGTTGGCATCGAGAACGTCACCAACAACGCCCTCAAGCTGCTCAAATTCTGGAATCAGCATGTGCCTGTTGCGCGCGGTGCTGCCGAACCACTGTTCAGAAAACCGATGGACGCAAGCGACGTCCATGGTGCTTCGGGTATGAGAGGCTACGAATTTGACGGCATTCAGCCGGACTGTCTGCTCGAAGAAACCGCACTTGAGGCACAGCGTCGCGTCATTATGGAGGGCGCTTCTGCTGGCGAGAAAACCACGCTGGTGACGCTTGGTCCTCTGACCAATATTGCGCTGCTGCTGAAAGCATATCCACAGGTCAAGGAGCATATCGAGCGCATTGTCATGATGGGCGGCGCTCTGACCCGCGGAAACCTAGGTGTCATGTCCGAGTTCAACGTGGGCGTTGATCCCGAGGCGGCAAAGATTGTCTTTGCATCAGGCGTTCATGTGGCCATGGTTGGCCTTGAGGTGGGCGACGCCGCTCGCATCATGCCCGAGGACATCGAGAACATCCAGAACTCCGGCAAGAGTGGCGACATGCTGGTCAAGCTGCTGCTCAACTACCGCGTCCACTACCAGGAGGAGGGCTTCAGCATGTACGACCCAACGGCCGTGGCCTACCTGCTGGCGCCTCAGATGTTTGAGACCAAAGACGTGTTTGTAGACGTTGAGTGCAACGGCACTCTGACAAGCGGCTGCACCGTTGTTGACCTGGCCGGATATCTTGGCGAGAAACCCAACGCAACTGTATGCGTGGGCGTCGACCAAAAGGCATTCCGTACTTGGTTTGTTCACCAGATCCAAAAGTGCAACGTCCTCGACGGCTCTGCCTCTGCAGTTGAAGGCGTGCTGCTGGACTAAGGCACCGTTGGATCAACGTGCCGCCGGGGTTGCGCGCTGCAAAAACCCACAAGAAAAAAGCCTCTTCTCGCCATTGAGAAGAGGCTTTGTTGTGCGTAAAAGTGCTGTTTACAGCGCCAGTTAGCCGATGATAGTCATTACGATAGGGATGACAATCGCAAAAAGCACTGTTGAAGTTGCAACAACGTTAGTTGCGAATTTGACGTCAGCCTTACCTTCGTTTGCCAAAATTGGCAGGACGGTCAGTGCTGGAACTGCAGCTTGGATGATAAACGTCCTCGTTTCAAGAACGTTCTGTGCACCAAATACGCCGGTAAATGCTGTAATTACGCCGACCATAATAAGTGGGGCAATGACAAATTTACCAATGAGCGTGACTGCTGTGTCACGATCAATTCGAATGCTTGAAAGTCCTGTCTCCTGCAAAATAATGCCAATGTAAATCAGCGACAGTGGCGTTACCAGATTGCCTAAATAGGTGAGGCCAGTGTTTAGAACTGCTGGAACAGGAATGCTGAACACGAGAAAAACGAGGGCAACCAAGAAACCAATCAATGGTGGTGGCAACAATTTGCTGATGTTAAATTTGTGCTCCACTGCACTGTTTTTCTCGCCGTCATTTTCTGTTGGCAGTGGATCACCGTAAATGAAGAAGATTCCAATTGCCCAGGTAGAAATGGTGTTCATGATGTAGTACACCAAAAAGTACGGCACAGCGTGCTCGCCAAAAAGCGCAAGATTCAGTGGCATACCAATGAAGATGGTGTTGGCATTTGCAAAGGTATTGAGCATCAAGCCTCGGCGACCTGGCTGGACGCGGAAAACGTTGATAACCAAAAATCCTGCAACATATGACAAAGCAAAACTAACAGCAGCAATGAGCACTGATGGACCAAGCTGGAGTAGCTGGTTGAGGGACAAGTTTTTTAGGACCGCTACAAAAATTGATGCAGGAAGTGCCACATTCATGATGAGCTTTGACGCCTGACCAGCAAATGTTTCATTGAG
This sequence comes from uncultured Atopobium sp., assembly GCA_963507085.1. GTDB lineage: Bacteria > Actinomycetota > Coriobacteriia > Coriobacteriales > Atopobiaceae > Lancefieldella. Next base: position 2,626 of record CAUORV010000110.1, on the reverse strand, counting down.
CCAGTTGATCTTCCTAAGAATATAGCCAAGCACAATAATCAAAATGATAGGCAGTACATTCTGTAATGATGTCAAAAAGACAGACATACTATGCCTCTAACTCTTTGTAGACAGGGAACCACTTGAGGGCGTCAACTGCTTCTTTTGCATTGGCAATTGGCTCGCGGTTCAGACCCTGCTTGATTGCTTCCTCTGCAACGCCAACAGCAATACGCTCGGAGAACTCGGTAATCTTGGAGACTGGAGGAAGAATTGCAGCTCCAGGCTTTGTGGTGTCGACGATTCCGCCAAGCGAGTGAGCTGCGAGGGAAATCATCTGGTCTGTGAGCAGGCGAGCCTTTGATGCAAGAACACCTAGGCCAAGTCCAGGGTAGATGAGAGCGTTGTTGGCCTGGCCAATCTGGTAGGTTACGCCGCCAAGCTCCACGTCATCGGATGGAACGCCGCAGGCTACAAGCGCGCGACCATCGGTCCAGGTCAGCAGGTCTTGGGCGGTTGCCTCCGCAAGCTTAGTTGGGTTGGATAGAGGGAAGACCATTGGACGCTCACAATGAGCTGCCATTTCGCGGATAATCTCCTTGGTGAAGGCACCGTGAACGGTAGAGGTACCAACCATGATTGTTGGGTGGACCGTCTTTACAACGGCAGCCAGGTTGGTGAGCTCATCAGCGTTTGCAAACTCAGAACGCTTACGAGCAAAAGGCTTCTGCTGTGGAGTGAGGTTGTCCATATCGTCGAAGAGCAGACCCTGGCGATCTACCAGGTAGAAGCGCTTGCGAGCCTCCTCGCGATCCATTCCCTGGTCCACAAACTCCTGCAGCACACGCTCAGCAATACCGCAACCAGCAGTCCCTGCGCCAAAGCAGAGATATACCTGGTCGACGAGTTTCTCGCCAGAAATGTTGAGGCCACCGAGGATGCCTGCGAGGGTGACGATGCCGGTGCCTTCGACATCGTCGTTGAAGACAGGGTAGGTGTTCTTGTATCGGTCCAGGATTGCTGCAGCATGCGAGCGGCCGAAGTCCTCGAAGTGCAAGTAGAGGTTAGGGAAGAGCTTCTCGACGGTGGTCACAAAGTTGTCAATGAAGGCGTTGTAGCGGTCCTCGTCGACGCGCTTGTGGCGCTCGCCCAGGTACAGTGGGTCATCGAGCAACTCCTGGCGGTTGGTACCAGCATCAATAACAATAGGCATAATGCGATTAGGGTCAACACCAGCTGCGGCAGTGTAGACCATGAGCTTACCGACGGAAATCTCGACACCGTTGGTACCCCAGTCGCCGATGCCCAAAATGGCTTCTGCGTCGGTAACAACAATCAGGTCAATGTCTCTACCAGCGGCTGCGTTCTTCAGCGAGGTCTCAAGGTCCTCAGGACGATCGGCGGACAGGAAGCATGCGTACTGCGAGTCAACGTATCGCTGGGAGTACTGCTCAATGTCAGGTGCGATGGTTGGATCGTAGACGATAGGCATGAACTCTTCGACATGCTTTGAGAACAGGTTATAGAACAACGTACGGTTTTCGGAGAAAAGCCTCATCAGGTAGTGACGCTTAGTCTCGAGGTCAGGGTACTGTTGGAAGAGTACGTATGCCTGCTCTGCCTGCTCCTCAATGGTTTGGATGTTAGGAGGAAGAAGGCCTACCAGGCCATATTTCTGGCGCTCCTCCTGCGTAAAAGCGGTTCCCTTGTTCAAAAACGGATCATTTAGTAGTTCAAAACCTGTTTTCATAGCAACTCCCAAGTGCATTGTATTCCCAGGTATATTGGTTGATGCGTAGCGCGTTTAAGCGCGCGGCATTAATGGCGCCCTCGTAGCTTTTCAGAAATAACAATAATCATTTCACGTTATGTTTTCTTGGGAAATTGAGGAATTTACATCTCGGCAAAGGTAAACGGTCTGAAATTGCGAGCCAAAACAACACTGGGACCGTACAAATCACGGGACAAAACCTCACCGGGGCTATACAAATTGCAGCCACCTGCGGTTTTGTTGAGCGCTCGGGGTGCAAGTGGTAAAAAATGCGTTTAGTTGGAATATGCAGTGGCGGTTGATTTTTATGCAAGCCGTTTACCTGCGGTTTTTCGTTGGACAAAAATAGTGAAATCTGGACACTTTTTGCCACCTGCACAAATGCAAGTCAAGAATTTCCGTGATTGCGATTTGACTTCCAACTAAACGGATTTTTTACCCAAAAGTGTGGGTCAGATTTTGTGGATTGAAATCTTGATACAAAACTCTGTATAAACAAGGTGGAATATGCAATTTCTTTGGGTGATTGGAAGTTGCTTGGCCAACTGGAGAGCGGTCAGCCCTCAAAGTGATGCTATTTCACTACAACTGCGCCTTCGGGCAGCGCGATATCCGCATCGGTTGCAATTAAGAGGTTGTTACCTGGAGTTTTAGGAGTATCAGGCCACTCGGGTACATATGCGACGTGCGCAAACTCGCGCGCAAACACGGCCGCAACCTGGGGAAGTAGCGCAGATCCGCGGCCTTCCAGCGGACAGCGAACATCGGCCAGATAAACTCCGCCAGACGCAAGCTTTTCCTTAACCACTTGCGCGCCAGCCGCTGTTCCCAGGGGTCCAAGCGACTTCCGACCAGCAAACACTTCGTTTACCAGCA
>CAUORV010000109.1:0-4689 GCA_963507085.1 uncultured Atopobium sp. | reverse complement strand
ACCACAGCGTTCTCGCCAAGAATTGCACGAATTACCACCGCACCAGGCTTAACTTCTGCGCCAGGAAGAAGCACGGAGTCAATAACGCGAGCTCCCTCACCAATAACGGCATCGGTAGACAAAATTGAATGGCGAGAATAACCAAAGATCTGGCATCCGTTGCTTACCAGACAGTCGTCTACCTCGCCAAAAGCGCCAATGTACGCTGGTGGACGGGTGGAAGCATTGGACAAAATAGGGAACTTATCCGAGAAGATATCAAACTTAGGCTCAGAGCCAAGTAGATCCATGCTGGTCTCGTGATAACTTGCAATGGTGCCTACATCGCGCCAGAAACCCTCAAAGCGATAGGCAAAAAGACGTTTACCATCATCAAGCAACGTCGGAATAATATCGCCGCCAAAGTCATGAGAAGATTCAGGATTCTTTGCGTCCTCACGCAAGGTCTCAAGAAGCAGGTCTGTGCTAAAGATATAGATTCCCATGGACGCCAGGTTGGATTCTGGCTCTTTGGGTTTCTCGGAAAACTTGGTGATTCTATCCTCATCATCAATGGACATGATGCCGAAGCGAGAAGTCTCTTCCCAAGGAACAGGCATAACAGCAATGGTGAGGTCTGCGTTGTTCTTCTTATGGCAGGCGAGCATCTCGCCGTAGTCCATACGGTAAAGCTGATCGCCAGAGAGAATTAGTACGTAATCAGGGTTATTCTGCTCAATGTAACCAATATTCTGGGTGACGGCATCTGCGGTTCCCGCATACCACGCACCACCAGACTGAGTAGCAAATGGAGGAAGAATAGAAATTCCACCACCGCGCTCATCAAGGTCCCAAGCACTACCTGATCCCACGTAAGAGTGAAGCAAATACGGACGGTACTGTGTCAAAACACCTACCGTAGAAATTCCTGAATTTGCGCAGTTGGATAATGCAAAGTCAATAATGCGGAACTTGCCACCAAACGAGACAGCAGGTTTAGCTACTTTTGAGGTCAGAGCACCTAAGCGGCTTCCCTGTCCTCCTGCAAGTAGCATTGCAAGACATTCCCTTTTGCTCATATCCAAATCTCCTCTCTCCCCAACAGAGGTCTATATTCTCAACACCCTACGACGATTGAACCTAAACGCAGATCCTTACACGTGCCAAATATCTTCCATGTACTCCCTGATAGTTCTATCAGCCGAGAAGAAACCAGAGTTTGCAGTATTGTGAAGTGCGCGAGCATTCCAGCTACGACGATCTGCATAGGACTGAGTAAGCTCTTCCCATGCCTTCACATAGGCGTCAAAGTCAATAAGCACCAGGTCAGGATCATTGTTGATTAGCAGATAGTCGCGAATTGACTCAAAGTTGCCAGAGAGTCGGCTCAACGAACCATCGGTCAGCATATTTACAATGCGAGCCAGCGTTGGGTTCTGGTTAAGCAGGTTTTGTGCAAAGTAGGTGCCGGAAGCATATACCTGCTGGACCTCGTCTGCACGAAGACCAAAAATCTTGATGTTCTCTGGTCCTGCAAGCTCAGAGATCTCAATATTTGAACCGTCATATGTTCCAAGGGTCAGAGCCGCATTCATCATAAGCTTCATGTTTGAGGTACCAGAAGCCTCTGCACCAGCAACTGAAATCTGCTCTGAAATATCAGATGCAGCATAGATAAGCTGTGCATTTGAAACAGCAAAGTTTGGAATAAAGACAACCTTCAGACGACCCTCAATGCGCTCGTCGTTGTTAACCACGTCTGCAACGGAGTGAATAAGTCGAATGACTTCCTTTGCAAAGGTATAGCTCTGAGCAGCCTTGCCCGAGAAAATAAAGGTTGTTGGAGCTGGCTTATAGCTTGGATCATCAAGCATGCGGTTGTAGAGATACAAGATCTTAAAGACATTAAGCAGCTGACGCTTATATGCATGGAAGCGTTTTACCTGCGTATCAAAGATGGTATTGGTATCCATCTCAACACCAGTTGTCTTCTTGACGTATGCAGCAAGACGCTCTTTTTCTTCTCTCTTTGCAGCGTCCATCTTATCCAAGAACTCAGCATTGTTCTCAAAAGCAGAAAGCTTCTGAAGTTCATTGGCATCATCAAGCCAGCCGGTACCGATAGCCTCAGTAATAAGCTTTGCGTAAGCGGTATTAGCCTGTGCCAAGAAGCGACGGTGGCAGATGCCGTTAGTCTTGTTATTAAATATTTCTGGACGAAGCTTGTAGAAATCCTTCAAAACACTCTGCTTCAAAATGTTTGTGTGCAGGTCAGAGACACCATTAACCGAGTGGCTAAACAGAATAGAGAGGTTAGCCATACGAACGGTGTTATCCCACAACACAGCTGTTGAGGCGAGAAGATCGGTGTTGCCGTTAGAGTCAGCAAGCAGCTGCTCCTTATAGAGGCGATCAACCTCATCAATAAACATATACAGGCGAGGAAGCAGCTCACGGAAGGTGTTGATAGGCCACTTCTCAAGAGCCTCAGGCATAACGGTGTGGTTGGTATAAGAGATTGCGTTTCTCGCGATATCAAATGCCTCGTTAAAGTCAACGCCATGGTCATCGACAAGCAGACGCATAAGTTCTGGTCCGCACATTGCTGGGTGCGTATCGTTAGTGTGGATGCAGACGTGATCTGCAAAGTGATCCCAATCCTCACCGTACTTATCCTTGTAAGCACGAAGAATGGTCTGAAGACCAGCGGAGACAAACAGGTACTCCTGCTTTAAGCGAAGAATGCGTCCGTGCTCACCAGAGTCATTTGGATACAGAATGGTTGAAATTGCCTCAACGTCAGAGCGGAACTTATTAGCACGTGCATAATCGCCGGCGTTAAAAGCATCAAGATCAAAGTCTTCCTCTGCTGGCTCTGCAGACCAAAGACGCAGCTTATTTACGGTCTTTGCGCCATAACCAACAATAGGCACATCGTATGGAACAGCTCTTACTACCTGACCGCCCTCTTGCGAGAACCAGAAGTTGCCATTCTCGTCCTCATGCCTTACAACTGTGCCACCAAAGCGCACTAGTACGCTGGAATCGTCTTTTCTGACTTCCCAAGGATATCCATTTGCCAGCCAGTTATCGGTACGCTCTACCTGGCGTCCATCCTTAATCTCCTGGCGGAAGAGGCCGTAGCGGTATCTCATGCCATTGCCAAAGCCAGCCATTCCCTCGTGTGCCATGGAGTCCAGGAAGCACGCGGCAAGCCTACCCAGACCACCATTGCCAAGGCCAGGGTCTACCTCCTGAGCAGCAAGCTCCTGAAGAGAGGTGCCCATCTCTTTAAGACCCTCTGCAACAACGTCGGTGATACCAAGATTGAGCAGGTAATTCTCAAGCAGTGGTCCAAGCAAGAACTCAAGGGAGAAGTAATAGACCTGCTTGTTTGCATGAATATAGGAGGTTGACTGAATTTCTCGCGCCTTTTCTGCAATGAGGTGAGCAAGAACGTTATAGCGCTCCTGATCAGTGCACTCTCCATAGTATTTACCAAGAATCTTGATGAACTTATCGCGATACTGCTCTTCAAAATCTTGTTTATCGGTAAAAATGTTTTGTCCGTTATTTTCGGCCATGCTTCCCCCTCTTTGGAAGTTCTTTCTCAAACGCTAAAACAATGCCACCAAGCGGAGGAACAGACAGTTCTACCGAATAATCTCTTCCATTCCATGCCACTGGCTTGGTGGAAAGCTTCTTAGTATTCACAACACCCGAACCGCCAAATTCTTTTGCATCGGAATTGAATACTTCTTTCCACACACCTGCAGAAGGCATGCCCAAACGGAAGTTCTGATGGGTTGCAACATCAAAATTGATGAGAATAACCAGGTCCTCGGAAGGTTTTCTTCCGTGACGAACAAACGAGATGATTGATTGCTCATTATTGTCTGCGTCAATCCAATCAAATCCACGGTTGTCGTAGGCATACTGCCAAAGTCCTGGATGATTCTTATAGAAATGATTAAGGGCCTTAATAAATGCCTGCTGATGAGCGTGAGTTGGATACTCCTCAGTCAAGTAATACTCAATACCCTCGTAGTAGCGCCACTCAATAAACTGCGCAATCTCGTTGCCCATAAAGTTGAGCTTAGCGCCCGGATGAGTCATCTGATGAAGCGCCAAAGCCCTCATGCCAGCAAACTGTCTCCACCAATCTCCAGGCATGCGCTGAATAAGGCTGCACTTACCATGAACAACCTCATCATGACTGAGTGGCAGCACAAAATTCTCATTGAACTGATACATGCTGGAGAAGGTCAGAAGACGGTGGTTACCTGGTCTATAAGGGAAATCAGTCTGACAATAGTGCAGCGTATCATTCATCCAGCCCATGTCCCACTTAAGGTTAAAGCCAAGTCCCCCAACCTCGGGAGGATAGGTAACCAGCGGCCATGCCGTAGACTCTTCTGCAATCATCAAAATATCGGGATGTTCTTTTTGAGCAGTCTCGTTGCAGAGACGCAAGAAAGCGCTTGCATCCAAATCTTCCTCTGTGCCCTTATGGTTAAAGCGCTTCTGAGAAGGATCGTCGATACCAAAATTCAAATACAGCATGCTACTGACACCGTCAACACGAATGCCATCAGCGTGATAGTCCTTCAGCCACATGAGCAGGTTAGAAACAAGGAAGCTTCTAACCTCACCACGAGTAAGATCAAACTTAAGAGTTCCCCAGTTAGGATGCTCTTTTTCTTCAAAGAG
>CAUORV010000108.1:0-4690 GCA_963507085.1 uncultured Atopobium sp. | reverse complement strand
CATATCAGGTAGTACGACCGCCTAGCTGCCTAGCTATCTTGATTAGAAACATGTCGATTCTTCAGCAGAACATAAAAAAGCTGCGCTATATTGTGCGCCAGGCCTAAAAGCCAAGACTAACTCGCTACAGAATCATAATCACCCGCATATGAACTGCCTCCCCTTTCTTATGTCCAAGAAATGGGAGGCAGTTCAGTACCGGCTCTCTTTTGACACGTAGGTGTTTTGTAATGGATTAAGCTGCTTACTTTCCACTTGCCATCTTGGCTGGATACCACTTTTGGAACCAAGCCGTAAACAAGCCCATTCCAATAGGAACCAGGTTGTTCACGATAACCAAAATGCCACCCACTCCATTTTGAACTGCAAACCAGCTCCAAATGGCAGTTAAAACGTACATAGCACCCCAACATGCAGCCAAAATATAATTTGTCTTCATGAACAGCGGATTGTTGTAAGCACCATCTCCGCCGTAGCTGTACTTAACGTAAGCAGCGCAGAGAGGTTCTTTGGTCAGGCACGAAGCCAACCACATAAGGCCAAAAGCCAGGTAACCCAAATTGACAATAAGATTACTGTCGCCATTTCCGCTCATAAAAACGCCCGCAGACAATGCTCCAACCAGGGAAAATGAGATTCTGTCCCAGATGGTGAACTTAAAGTTCCTCATAATAAGCGGCATCAAGGCAGTAACAAGCAGCGTAATCATGGCGCCAACCTGGGAGTCAAACGATGTTGCTGTCCAGAAGGTAATCCAAGGAAGCAGCATCGTAATCATCTGCGGATTTTTCTGTGCGTTGCCGGCTTCTTTAGCCGACGCGTCCTGCGCAGCTTCAGTTGAACTACCAGGCGTAGGACCAAAATACTTGTCCCAATCAATCATGAAGGAAAAATCGCCCTCAACGGTATACAGGTGCTTACCCAGCGCCTCTGGTCCGCTAATTTCTCCCCTAGAAATGGATTGCCAGACCTCAAACGGAGTGTTGAGCTTTGTGGTAGTAGCGAGGCTACCGTCAGTAAAGACCCTGCTACCGTCTTTGCCCAGCAGAATCTGGTAGCTACGTCCAAGATCGGTGTAGTTCATCTCAAGAACACGATCTTTGCCGTCGTAAGCCGTTTTGTCGTACAAAGCCGCCATCTGGGAAGTGAAGATATGGTCAAACGGCAGCTGCTCAACGGGTTTCTCGCCAGCGTTTGTGCTGCTCTGAGCGCTTGTATCGCGAGAAATTCCCCAGCTTGCATCCGCCATCTGCTCAAACATCTCTTTTGGATACAGCAAAACTTTGAGCTCGGCCCGTGTCTGGTTAGAAATGCCGCCCTGCGCATACTCTGTGCCAGCCTTTTTAACAAGCGCGAGGTACTGATCAGTGCGTGCAGAAAGCTCCTTTACGCGGAAGAGCTCGCCCTGACCGCAGAAAATGCTCTCGTAGTTGCCCTGGCCAAGAATGTGGTCAAACATCTTGGTAACGCTGTCGTAATTACCCTCTGAAGAATAGAATCCGCAGGTAGAGATTAGGACGTGCTTCTTGCCGGACATGTCGTAGCGAGACTCGTGGGCGCCGCTCCCGTATCCCCTATTTGCGTCGCTCATGAAGGGCAGACTCATGGGGAGCTGGCGATCAATAAGGTTCTTCAGCAGTCCAGGCACGTTGAAGTAGTAGAGCGGGAAGCTCCAAATAACCAGATCGGCCCAAAGCTGCTTTTGAATGACCGTTTCTTCGTCGTCCGACATAATGCACTTACCGGGCGTATTCTTCCAGCAGTGAAAGCATCCCTTGCAAGGCTTGATATCCATAGTAGCAACGTTCAGCTGCTCAACGGTTACGTCTTCATTGACGTGCTGCTCGGAAATACCCTCGATGAAGCTCTTTGCAAGACGCAGAGAATTGCTGGCTTTACCCTTGGGACTGCCATTAATGAGCAGAATGTTCATGCTGCGCCTCCAACTCCTTCATGCACTTCTCGCTCCATGCCCTAAGCATTTCCTCGTGCATCTTGCCGTACTCGATAGTAAATTTCCAGAACAACGCCTTCTCTGGGTCACCCATTTGCGCTGCGTAAGCGGCTACTGCGCCCGTTGCTAGCTCACTTCCACCAGGAAACGACGAGGCGTTATCTGCGATTCGTTTAAAGAACGCAAGGTTTTCCTCGTAGGAGCACTCGCCCCTAAAAAACGTCTGCATCAAAAGCGGAATGCGCAGCACCGAGGCCTGAGAGTCTTCCCTCAACCACCTGTTCAACTCCTCTTTACCGGCTTCAGTTATCGAGAAGACCTTCTTGTCCGGCTTTCCTTTCTGAGCAACCAACGTTGCGGTAACCCAACCGTCTTTTTCTAGCGCCTGCAGTTCTCTATAAATCTGGCTTGTCTGAGCAGTCCAGAAGTAATTAAGCGACTGTTGAAAGATGGTTTTAATCTCGTAACCGGACATATCCCCATAATTCAAGAGACCAAGAATTCCCTGCTTAAGCAAATCTCTCATCTCCTTATATTCCACTTATTGAATATCTTATAACGATAGTAGTTCCACTTGTGGAATATGTCAACGAGAAATTCGAAAAACTTTGATTACTTTCTATTTGCAATCACAACTACCCGCCACGGACGTGAAGATTATGGTGTCAAAAGTAGTTCACATGCGATATACTTTTGCCATGGCAATTATCGACGACATATACGCAAACGTGGACGACTTCGGACTCGTCACCTCCGCCGAGGCGAAGGAGTTCGGCATCCCCAACACCGAGCTCGTCCAGCAGGAGCGGCGCGGTAAGCTCGTACGTGTCGCCCGGGGCGTCTACAGGATGCCCGTCTGGCCCCATCAAGAGGCCGCCCCCTACGCCATCGCGGTGAAGGCCGCGGGCGAGGGGGCCTACCTCTGGGGCGAGTCCGTCGTGGCGCTGCTGGGCCTCACCCCCACTGACCCCACCCGCATCTGGGTCGCCTCCCCAAGGAGGATTAGGCGCGACGTCGGCCAGGGCGTCACCGTGCTGGGCATGCGCCAGGGAGAGAGCACCACGCACTACGAGGGCGTACGCTGCCAGCGCGCGGCCGATGCCATCCGCGCCGCCGCGCCGAGACTCGGGCGCGAGCGGGCGCACGAGGCCGCGGAGACGGCCCAGCACGAGGGATACATAACCAGCGGGGAGATGGACGACCTGAGGGAGGAGCTCTCATGACCGCGAAGAGGCCGAACAGCATGCGCCACCTCGACGACGCGATTCGCAGAGAGTGTGGAGGCAACCAGGCCGCCTACGTGAGGCTGCGCACGCTCATGGCCAACGCCGTCGTCGCAGGGATGCTGCCCGACGGGGTCGTGAAGGGAGGGAGCGCCATCAAGATGCGCTACGGCAACGCCCGGACGCGCTACACCACCGACCTCGACACCGCGACCGCCACCGACCCCGCCGCCTACGCCGATCTCCTCGGAGCGGCACTTGCCCGCGGCTGGGAGGGCTTCACGGGGCGGGTCGTCCCCAAGGAGCCCGCGCACCCAAAGGACGTGCCGGAGGAGTACGTCATGCGGCCTTTCGACGTAAGACTCTCCTACCTCGGCAAGCCGTGGTGTACAGTCCCGCTCGAGGTGGGACACGACGAGATAGGCGACGCCGACGCAGCGGACTGGATCGACCTCGAGGACGCGGACGCGGCGTTCGCAGCGCTCGGCCTCCCCAGCCCGGGGAGGGCGCCACTCATGACGCTGGAGCACCAGGTGGCCCAGAAGCTGCACGCCGTCACCGGGACGGGCGACAGGGTGCGCGACCTCGTCGACCTACAGGTCATGTTCTCGAACAGCGACATAGACCTCGCTGCGACGAAGCGCACGTGCGAGAGGCTCTTTGCCTACAGGCAGAGGCAGGCCTGGCCGCCGACGGTCGAGGCTCGCGAGGGGTGGGATGAGCAGTACCAGGCGCTCGCCGAAGGCATGGTGGTCATCCAGGACGTCGGCGAGGCGATTGAGTGGGCCAACACGCTCGTCTCGCGAATCGCCACGGCGTAGCCCCACGGCGGCCGCAGGCCCGCATCGTGAACTGTCTCCCCTTTCTTGGACATAAGAAATGGGAGGTTTTATGTTTTGCGCGCTTCCCGCACTCAACAGGCTAAAGCCTCGAAAAAAAGACTCTGCCATTTCTGGCAGAGTCCTAACATGCGATTATCGTATGTTTTTCAGTGTCCCAGCATTACCTATTACAGGGCAGAAGCGGCGTGCTAACTGCACTTTCACGAGTATCATCGCGCTCATCATATGCATCGTAAGGAGCTTTGGGGTCATGAACTTTGACAGGTTTGTTGACGTTGCATACTTCGTCAGTATGGGCGAAGGCAAAGTTGATGTCATCTGCCCAACCTGTATGGCCGGTGATAATCTTGGGGTTAAGTCCGCGCTGGCGCAGGATTCCCTCTAGTTTTGCAAGCGATTCAACAGCAAGTTTATTGTCTTCTGCAAGCTTGTTGATAAAGCTATAACCGCCGTCAGCACCAAACCAAATGGTATCTGCGGAGAATACATACTCGTCATCAATCAGGTACACAACGTGTCCCCAGGTATGGCCAGGGACCAGGATAGTTTCAATTTTTATGCCGTCAATTTCAAACACTTCCCCGTCGTGCAGAAGCGTCTTTTTATTTGGAATGTTTACCTTTGGTAGCTTGAACCAGCCATTCATTACACGGCGACGAACTTCTCCTGTT
>CAUORV010000107.1:0-4705 GCA_963507085.1 uncultured Atopobium sp. | reverse complement strand
GAGAAGCCCCTGCTACATAGTGGCGAGCATCAAGTGCTTTGGAAAGGTTATTGGCGTGCCTGAGTGAGCTGGCCAGAAGTGCCACCACAATGGAGAAGGTCGCACGGAGTCTTTTGGGCAGCGAGCCCGAAGCAACGTCTCCTGCGCGAGCAGTTTGAGCCTCGGAAATGGATACGGCGTCGCCTGCAAGTGTTGGAATAAAACGCAGCATAAGCGAGAAAATCATAGCAATTTCTTTGCCAGGAAGACCAATTTTTGAGAGCGGTGCGCAAGCTGCTTCAAAGGCGTTGCCCAGATCAGTCTGAGTGGTGGTCAGCAGAAGCAGTGCGCCCATCAAAATTGCAGCTAAAATGCGCACAGGATAAAGAAACGCGCTCCATGCTCCCACATCGGTGATAGTAAAGATTGACCAGGAAACAAGCACAGTTCCTTCTCGCGTAAGCAACAGGTTAAAGAGAGAAAGGAAGATGAGCAGCCAGGCAAGTGGGATGATTGACACAAGCACTTGTTTGACGGGAATTTTTGCCAGAGCCAGGAGGCAAAGTGCACCTACTACCAGCAGCGCAAGCTGTGGTGCCGTGCGGATAAAAAACGTTGTGAGCATCAAAAGAAGCGCCGCCAGGCATTTAACGTTGGGGTTAAGCCTGTGGATGGGCGAATCTGTGTGGTAGTACTGACCGACAGAAATCTTAAGCGCCATAACGGCCTCCTTGTGTGAGGTCGTTGGACGGTGCGGCGCTGATCTGTGCGGCGCCTGGCTGTGCGTCGCCGGGGGCGGTCGACAATGCGGCAGCCAGCACGTCTACCAGCTCAGACAGAGTCAATGGTTCTCCCAGGTTGATTCCCGTAGTACGGGACAGACGCTGAGCCCATGCAAGTGCATGAGGAATGCCCAGTCCAAGGTCTTGGAATTCTGCCTCTGAGAAATGAGTAAATGTTTGATAAGGCGTGCCAGAGAACACCAGGTCACCCTCATGGAGCACGATAATCTGGTCAGTCTCTGCCGCATCTTCCATCGAGTGTGTGAGTTCAATGACGGTGCAGCCGTCCTCAAGAACGGCGTTAATAATTTTTCTGAGCTCAGAGCAATAGTGGGGATCAAGTCCGCTGGTAGGCTCGTCGAGCACCAGCACCTTTGGTTGCATGGCAATAACGCCTGCAAGTGCGCAAAGTCTCTGCTGACCACCAGAAAGTTCAAAAGGGGATACGTCTGCCTTATGAGAAAGGCCCACAAGTTCCAAAGCAGTATTCACAGCGTCTGTGACATCGCAGGCAGAAAGACCCAGGTTAGTGGGGCCAAACGCCACGTCTTCGGCAACCGATTGTGCAAAAAGCTGGCGCTCTGGTCGTTGCATGACGTAGCCAACAATGCCGTGGAGTTTTCTGCGATTTTGCTTCTGTCGAGTATCCAGCCCAGTTACGCAAAGGATTCCGGTGTCAGGCGTATCAAGTGCGCAAATCAAGCGCGCTAGGGTGGACTTGCCGGAACCAGTGGAGCCGATAACGGCAACATGCGAGCCTTTTTGCACGTCAACCGAGATGTTTTTGAGCACAGGCTTCTGGTACGAGAACGTCACGTCGCGCACGGAAACCGCTGCTGACTCGGACGTGCCGCCGGCCGCGCTGCGACCTGCAGCCGCGTCGTCGCAACCCGCCACCGTCGCGTCGTCGCAGCTCCCAGCCGCGTCCGCGCTTCTCGCGCCCTGCGCCGCTGTGGCGAGAAGCCCCGTCAACTCGCCGAGCACGCGCTCAGCCGAAGGGGATTTGCACACGACAACTCCGCGGTTGTTGAGCGCGTGGGCAACCTGATAGGCAAACGGCTCCTCAAGATGCAGACATTCAACCAGTTCATGCTGCTCAAAGAGCGCTTCAGGCGTTCCTTCAAATGCAACGCGACCGTCGTCCAAGGCAATTACGTGGTCAGCGGAAACTACTTCGTCCATGAAATGCGTTACGTGAACAATAGTCTTTCCAGCTGCACGGAGTTTCTCGACAAGGCCCATAACGTTATTTCTATGCACAACGTCAAGGGCTGCGGAAGGTTCGTCAAGAATGAGGATCTGCGGCTTCATGACCAGCGCACCCGAGATTGCCACGCGCTGCTGCTGACCGCCCGAGAGCATCTGCGGATTTTCTGACGCAAACTCGGTGAGAGTTCCAAGTTCAATCTGCTGTTCTACCAGCGGAGTTATCTGATCACTGGGTACCTGAAGGTTCTCCAGACCAAAGGCAATATCGTCTGCGACCACGCTACAGATAATCTGATCCTCAGGATTTTGAAAGACCAAGCCTAGCTGCGGACGAATGGCCTTGTACGCCTCAAAGTCAACCTGTCCATCGTTGACAACGGTGGTTTCCAAAAAGGTAACAGTACCCTCGTCAGGCGCGGTAAGGCCAGAGAGAATTGAGGCCACGGTGGACTTGCCCGATCCGTTTGCGCCAACAATACAGGTACGTTTACCTGCAGGAATAGAAAACGAGACGTGGTCTAAGGCAACTACGCCCTTTGCGTGCACAAAGGTCACGTCTAAAAGCGTTGCAGCTACAGGGAGGTCCTGAGTTTGTGCGGCGCTTTCAGACGTGTGTGTATCTAGGGAGTTGTCCAGCAGACTACTCACCGTTTTTGATGCTCTCAAAAAGTGAGGTAGCCGAGCGCATAATCACAACAAAGATAATGCTGTTGATAGCAACCTTTACCACGTTGAAGGGGAGAAGAGCAGGGACAATCAGTCCGCTTACTGCTTCCACGCTCATGCCGGTGTAGATTGGGGTAACTACAAGGTTGCCCAGAATGCATGCGACAACGCTGACAACACTGCCCACAATGAGGGCAAGTACCAGCTGCTTGATCTTCTCGGAACGGTTATACACAATCAGCGAGACAGGCAAAACGTAGGTAAGCGTTGCCAGGATTGCCATGATGGTGCCGTAAATTCCAGACTCCGTGGTGAGGTGCAGAAGGTAGGGAAGCACCGAGACGATCGCGCCTGCAGCAGGGCCAAAAGCTACGCCTGCGAGCAGGGCAAAGACGCCCGATGGATCGTACTTCAAAAACGTCACGCCTGGGATCAGGGGGAACTGAAGCACCATGGTGCTGATTGCAGCAGCTGCACAAAGCATGGCGAGAATAGCGATTCTCTTGGTAGACCAGCCGTTAGAAGATGCGGTTGTTGCGTGGGTTGAGTGGGATGAAGCCATAAAAGTCTCCGTTTCTGACATCCGGACTGTACCGTTGGTCCTGGACTTTAACCAGGTTAACCGCCTTTTTGCGGGTCGCGGACTTGATGGCTTATAGAACTGGGTTGTTACAAACCCTAAAGCTCGGCCACCTTACCACCAGTAGGTAATTGCAACCATTTCTGAAACATATCGATATTCACTATAGCAGAGTTAACAGCTGATAACACGTAAAATGGGATGGACATTTCTTTGACAGAATTGCAAAAGAAACCGTTTTCTGATCCTAGTACCGTGATTTTCTTGCACCAAAACCGTGATTTTCTCGTCCTGATGCCGTGATTTTCTCGCCTCAACGCCACGTTTTTCTCGCTTGCGATAAACTATAAAAAGTAACTTACTAAGGAGCGTGTTACATGTCTGAAAGTGGCTATGACTTACAAAGCCTGGCCGGAAAGCTTTGCTCGATTGTTGGAGAAGAGAACGTCCTGGTAGACGAGCCAATGAGCGAGCACACCACTTTTAAAGTGGGTGGACCTGCGGATCTCTATGTCATCCCTGATGATCCCGATGAGGTCAAAGAGATTCTCCTTGCGGTTAAAGACGCGGAAGCTCCTTATTTTATTCTCGGCTACGGCTCTGACCTGCTTGTTTCTGATGCAGGATATCGCGGCGTCATTATTGCCGTCGCTGACGGCCTGACCGGCGTAAGTATCGACGACACCGAGATGACCTGCCAGGCCGGCGTTGGCCTCAAAGAAGCCTCCGAGATGGCCTGTGAGCTGGACCTTTCTGGACTTGAGTTTGCCTGTGGCATCCCAGGTTCTGTGGGCGGCGCATGCTTCATGAACGCAGGCGCTTACGACGGCTGCATCGCTGACGTGCTCAAATCCGTCCGTGTCCTTCTCGCCGATGGCACCTTTGCTACGCTGGACGCTTCCGAGCTTGACCTGGGTTATCGACACAGCAGAATCGCTGATGAGGGCATGATTGTGCTTTCTGCCACGTTCAATCTTCATCGCGCAGATGGCGAGAAGATCCGTGAAAAGATGGAAGAGTTTACGCGCGCTCGCGAGGAGAAGCAGCCACTTGATTTGCCTTCCGCCGGTTCAACCTTTAAGCGTCCCGAGGGTCATTTTGTAGGCAAGCTTGTTACCGACGCTGGTCTTAAGGGCTATCGCTTTGGTGGCGCTGGTGTTTCCGATAAGCATGCTGGTTTTGTGGTCAACTACGACAACGCTACTGCCGCCGAGGTTCATGCAGTTATCGAGCATGTTCAGGCAGAGGTTAAGCGCCAGTTTGATGTTGAGCTTCACCCCGAGGTAAGGTTCCTCGGAGAGTAGTGAGCTACGTACCACGGTTCGCACGCGTCCGCACGGATCGCACGTGTCTGCACGGTACTGCCGCGTCCACAACGAATCGCTACGATAACTCCGCAAGAAAACGAGGGAGTCCGTCGGTGGAAACCGGCTCCTCCATGCCCGCGACAAGAGGACGAAGGTATGTCAGAGCAGCGTCGGTAACGTTG
>CAUORV010000106.1:0-4921 GCA_963507085.1 uncultured Atopobium sp. | reverse complement strand
TGTCTGAGTGGTTTTGCCGGTTTTTCTCGCCATGTCTGAGTAAATTTACTCAGACTTCATGCGCTTTTCAGGCTCGCGGCGTACCTGCCGAGAAACCCGTAGCTCGCATGGCGTACCCGCCGAGAAACCCGCGCGCGCTCGCAGTTCGCGGCGTACCTGCCGAGAAACCCGCGCACTCGAAAGCCCAGCGTGCTCGCGCACACTCACAAAAAGAGCCCGGATGCCGCGCAATAGCATCCGGGCTTTGGTGTGTCTAGACGGAGGAGAGGGCCGTTGCTAGACAAGATGTGTATCGTACCTTGTTCGTGTACTGCGTTTATTCCCGCTTCGCAGCTTGTTTACACGAGCTTTACGTAAGGAGTCACTTCTCACCGTTGAGCGAAGCTTCTGCCGGTAAGCGGTTTCCGTGTGCTACTTACCAACAAACTCCGAGATGGTCTTGTACAGATCGCTTGCCTGGAAATCCTTAATAACCTTGGAATCTTTCCTCTGGTCGCAGACCTCAAGCAGCGCCTTCAGGGAAGCCTTATCGGGGTCAGTCTGATAATCTGCTTCGGCCTGAATGAGCTTGTACTTGGCAATGACCATGTCCATGAGCTTGGCGTTGTTGCCCTCGGCGTTTGCGTCGTCGAGGCCATCAAATGCCAGCGTAGAAACAACACCGTAGCCGCCGGTCAGGAAGTGGTTACCCACAAAGTCGTTAGGGTTGACCTTGTTGTCAATGACAGGCGAGTTCTTGGTATTGGTGAGCAGCACCAAGCTGGTGTTGTTGTAGACGTCGATGACGGTAAGTGTGCCGGTCCAGCCGGTGTGGCCAACAGTTTCAGCGTTTGCAATTGGCGAGAAGGCCCACTGGTAGCCAATGTGACCCTTACGCCTCCAGCCCAAACCGTAGGTGACGTTGGTGTCCTTTGGCTTGATGAACTGGTCGTGAACATCCTCGCTGAAGAGCATAGTGTTGCCGTAGCCACCACGGTTCATGACAGTCTGGACAAGAACGGCCAGGTCGGAAGCGTTTGCAAACAGACCAGCGTGACCAGAGATGCCACCCATGGCGTAGTAGGCCTTCTCGTCATGGACGGTACCCTGAATGGTATCGGTACGCATGTTGTCAAAGGTAATGAGGCCATCACGAGTGTTACCGTTAAGCTCGGTAGCTGCAATTCCGTCAGCCTTGAAGCCGTTGTCCAGTGGGTTGAACGTGACGTTCTTGAGTCCCAGTGGCTCATAGAGAGCTTCCTTAACATACTGGTCAAGGCGCTTGTTGGTGATCTTCTCGATGATAAAACCAAGCAGCATGTAGTCTACGTCGGAATAGGCAGTTTTAGTACCTGGGACGTACTGCAGAGGAGTCTCGATGATCTTCTGCAGAATCTCGTCGCGATTCTGGGAGTACAGCTTCTGGTTTGCGTTTGGCTGTGGATCGTCGGGTTTCTCTGGGTTGTAGTTGCGATTGTGATACTGAGGATCTGGTGGGAATCCAGCCTGGTGCTCTAGGATCTCACGAACGGTGAGGTCATTCTTGCCCAGGATCTTATCGCCCTCCTGGTCCTTGAAGTCTGGAATGTACTCCTGAACCTTCTTGGAGACGTCCAACTGACCGTCGGTGACCAGCTTCTCAATTGCCAGGTTAGTGGCATACATCTTTGTGTTAGAGGCCAGGTCATAGAGGGTATTGTCGTCAACAGCCTTGCCATCTTTGATGCGAGAGCCGTCCTTGTTGTAAGAATTGACGTTACCGTAGTTGGTCTTCTTGATAATCTTGCCATACCTGGTAACAACCAGCTGAGCAGAGGTAAAGCCATTAGCAATCTCTGCGTTGATGATCTGGTCAATCAGCTTGAAGTTGTCGTTGGCGGCGTAGTCTTTGGTGCCGTCAATAAGGGTTGGATAGCCAATCTTGACCTCGAAGGTAGCCTGAGTCTCCTTGACAGTGCTGACCTGCAGGCGGTTATCGCCGTTGACGGTTACGTCGGAGATGTCAATTTGGTTCCAGGAAGAGCCATCAAGCTTGTCGGTTGGTACCTGGTGTCCGTTTACAAAGAGCGCAAAGCTCTGAGGCTCGGAGCTCTTTACATAGACGGTGCCCTGACCAGCAAAGCAAACAAAGCTGTTAAGCTGGTTGGTAACAAGAGAGTCGTCAAAGGCCTCGTTGTCGTTAAGAACAGGGAAGACCTTCTCGTACTGGAATGTTCCGTCTACGGAATCAATCTTCTTGGCGGTTCCCTTAGCAGCAGTTGCGCCACCTTTTGTCTGGCAGGCAGTAAGGCCAAGGCCTGCAAGAGCGGCTAGACCAAGAGCACTTCTGCTGAGGAATTGTCTTCTGGTCTGTCCAGCAGGGGAGCCTGCGTTGGATGAATGCTCAGAGTGAGCGCTTTGATTCTGGTGTAAATCTTCGTTGGTGCGCATATCGTCTCCTTCGGTTTTGCCTTAGGTGAAACACCTGCTATCTCAATTGGCTGAGATAATTTGCGCTTATGATGACGTGCGTTTCATCAAAATTGCAGCTAGTTTGTCCAAGATGAAATAATGGGTACGTTAACGTACTGCGAGTGGTATCAAAAAAGCTGTCAATGGTATCTAAATTTGAATTTTTTAGGCAAAGATGAAATATTTTAATCAGGTTTTACGTGGTCAAATGTCTACTCGGTAGTAAAAGTTTTTATGAAGTGATAGTAACGCACCCAAATCAAGACTCAGTTTTTGTGACAATTGTCCCCGCATTACGCTGGGAAAACATGAGCAGTCGCGCATGCAACACACACGGAGCGCGCTTACACTTGCGCATGCAATACTACCGTTTACGGCACTGCCTACTTTACAGATGAAATTTTTATGGCATCGTGAAACAATATAGTCAAACGTTTTAGTCAACTGGACGGCCGGAGGTGATTGCGTGAGAGGTGTTCGTCTACGTCTGGAAGAGTATCGCAAGAATGCTAGTTCAGCTGAACGCGATATTGTCGACTATATTTTGTCGGATCCAGAGGCGGCAGTTGGTCAATCAATTCATAAACTAGCAGCTCAAACGTATACATCTGCATCAACGGTTGTCAGGCTTTGCAAGAAGCTTGGCTGCGGTGGCTATAAAGAGTTCCAGCAGGCGCTCATTTACGAGCTGGCAGTAAGTAACAAAAGCAACGATATTGCTGTCGGCGGCGTTATCGCAGGTGACACCACTGATGTGATCATCGAAAAAGTTACGGCAAAGAACATTTCTTCGCTGGAGCTTACCAGGCAATTGCTTGACGCTCAGGTGGTTGACTCAGTTGTTTCACTCATGATGCAAGCTCATTCCATCTGCCTCTTTGGCATGGGAGCTTCGCTTCTGGTTGCAAGAGATCTGCAGCTCAAACTCATGCGACTTAACATCAACTGCAATTTGAGCGACGATTACCACTCTCAGATGCTCTACGCCAAAAACATGGGGCGAGAAGATCTTGCAATTGTCATCAGCTACTCAGGCCTTACGCGAGAAGCTATTGAGTGTGCCTGGATTGCAAAGGCAAACGGTGCCAAGGTGGTTGCCATTACCCGCGGTGGCATTGACTCGGAATTGATTCACCGCTCCGACTACGTTTTAGGCGTGGCAGAGACCGAGCACATCATGAGAAGCGGTGCCATGTCTTCAAGAATTGCCCAGCTTAACGTTGTAGACGCGCTCTTTGCAGCCTATGTAAATAGAAATTACGAGAAGAGCGTTAAGCGTTTCTCGACAAACTATATTGGCAAGCTAGATTCGGCTGAGCGTGTTGCCACGCTTTCATCTGACCAAGATTTGCCCGGTATAGCCAACGACGTAATTGCGTAAAAATCACAACACAGAAGGTGAAAACGTGATTGATTTAACAAAGCTTGTCACCGAGACAAGAAACCCCAACACCATGGACCTGGATCAGATGACCCCACTTGAGCTGGTCAGCGTTATGAACCAGGAAGATCTCAACGTGGTAGCTGGCGTAAAAGAGGTTCTTCCCCAGGTAGCACAGGCAATTGAGTGGGCTGTTTCCTCGCTTGAGGCTGGTGGCAGAATCGTCTACTTTGGCGCGGGAACTTCCGGTCGCCTGGGCGTTTTGGACGCAGTTGAGTGCCCACCTACCTTTGGCGTTTCTCCTGACGTGGTTGTTGGTCTTATCGCCGGTGGCGAGAAGGCCTTTGTACGTGCAGTTGAGGGCGCAGAGGACTCTCTTGAGCTTTGCGAAGAGGAGTTCAAGAAGATTGGCCTGAACAAGAACGACATTGCTATTGGAATTGCAGCTAGTGGACGTACTCCTTATGTTATTGGTGGCCTGCGCTATGCTCGCTCTTTGGGCTGCAAGACCGTTGCCATTGCCTGCAACAAGGGCTCTGAGGTGGGCAAAGAGGCAGAGCTTGCCATTGAGCCTTCTTGTGGACCTGAGGTGCTCACAGGATCTACGCGCCTTAAGTCTGGCACCGCTCAGAAGATGATTCTGAACATGATTTCTACCGGTTCTATGGTTGGCGTGGGCAAGGCATATCAAAACCTCATGGTTGACGTGCAGCAGACTAACAAGAAGCTGGTAGTTCGCGCACAGAACATTACCATGGCAGCAACGGGTTGCACTCGTGAAGAGGCAGCTCAGGCACTTGATCAGGCTGATGGTAACGCAAAGCTTGCCATTGTCATGCTGCTGACCAAGATGCCTGTAGAAGAGGCAAAAGCCAAGCTTGAGGCAGCTCATGGTCATGTCAGAGGTGCTCTGTAGGAGCCACTGCATTAACCACGGTGGGAACAAATGACACAAGCGTGAGCATTTTGTTCCGGCCGCATCGGTCAGTGGTATCAGTGTGACGTGCAAATGGTTGCAAAGTTTTTGAAAAACGCTTAATTTACCTGCAGTAACGGGGCGTTCGAATTAGGTCAAAACATGAAACAATGAACCACAGGTATGGATTGTTA
>CAUORV010000105.1:0-4954 GCA_963507085.1 uncultured Atopobium sp. | reverse complement strand
ACACGAAGTTGACGGGCTTCACCGCGTGGGTGGCCTGGTGCTTCCTGCACCTGCTGTACATCGTCGGCTTCAAGTCGCAGGTGGGCACGCTGGTGAACTGGTTCTTCAGCTTCCTGTCGGGTGCACGGTCGCAGCGCACGACGACGAACCAGCAGATGGTGGGCCGCCTGGCCATGGAACAGCTGGGCGCGGGCGCATCCGGCAAGCTCGTCGCCGGCGAGGACGTCGTCGAGGAGCGCATTCACGAGGCCTGAGCACCTCGCGCTCTGAGGGTCTCTTCAGGCACGTGTTCGGGCACAGAATGAAGGTGTCCTGACAAACAGGCAGACAGGCACGGTGTGGGGCCGGAAGCAAGAGCTTCCGGCCCCACCAATACGCTTTTGCAAGGACACAGCAGCAACAGATGAGCTGCAAGTGTTAAGCATTCTGTCATAAGATGCATGGCATGGTTGATCCCTTAGTAACCCCACTTTTTGGCGTCGCTGTAGCATTCACGAAGATATTGTTGCGGTCCACCAATAACAACCTCGGCGCGGACATTATCGGCGACACAGCCGAGCCTCTCGCGGCAATTTCCCAACTAGTTCTGGGGAAGAAAAGCTCGAAGAAGCAGCTCGAACGCGCGATCAATAGAGATCTGGATACGCGGATGCGCAACATGAACGAGCGTTGCCGCCGCGAAGGCATTGATCCCAATCGTCTGGCGAATCCCTGCGCAGAGGTGGAAGCTGTCTTAAACACCATTGACGATCACGAGTGGATCCTAGAACAGGCAGTGCATGACCCTGACGCACTTCGCACATACTTTCAAAAACATGCTTTGAAACAGCGGGCGCAGGTCGACGCACGCTTGGTCCCATACTTCGACGAACTGATCGAAGCGGTCGCCGAGCAGTACATTAACTACGCTGAGCGCTCACCGAACTACCTGCGTGTAGCAGCCAAGCATTCATTCAAGGATAACAGAGAGACTCGCGAAAAGTTGGACCGCTTGCACGACACAGTGGCCGATGTCCCACACAAGGTCGCCGAGCTCATCTCCAGCGAGAGTAAGCCGAGCCGCGTCTTTTTCGGTAGTCGACCGGACGTGGTGGCGGAGAACCGGTTTGTCGAGCGTAGCGAGCAAGAGCATTTGAATGCGCTGATCACCGACCCAACAAAACAACGTACGGTTTTGGTGGGCATGCGCGGCTGCGGCAAGACACAGCTTGCCGCAGCCCTTGCACAAGAATGCGAAGACGCAAACTGGAGCCTCAGCGCATGGGTGAATGCGAGTTCGTCCGAATCCATCACAAGCGATCTGGTCGAACTCGCCAAAGAACTGAAGAAAGAACTGAAGATTGATACGAGTGACCAGCCCACTCCCGAGACCATTATTCGTCGGCTCTTCAACCGTTTGAAATCAGCGGATCCCTCCGACAGGCTCATCGTCTTCGACAACGTCGAGAATATCGACGATCTTCGAGGATTTGTACCGCGCGGCAATGGCTTACGCGTCGTCGCGACGACGACGAACAACACAGGTTGGGGACATCAGGGATGGGACACCATCAAGGTCGGGGTGTTTGATCGAGACGAGTCGATCAATTACCTCCTCACGGTCACGAAGTCCGACGATCACGACATCGCGGATGTATTAGCCAAGCGCCTGGGCGACTTGCCTCTCGCTATTGCCCAGGCTGCTGGGACCGCACGTAACAAAGACCTATCTCTGGCACGGTATCTCCAGCGATTGGATTCCCGCGGCGAGGAACTTGTCATTCGCCATAATCTTGGAGATGAGTATACGGTCGACACGGTCAAGGCTTTGTTGATGGCCGTCACGGACACTATCGAGGGTCTCGAAGGCAACACCAAGGAGACGGCTCAACGCCAGTTGGGTGCGCTCGCGCTGCTTGCAGAATCCGGTGTGCCCACGCGATGGCTCGATCCCACCGTTGAGCAGCTGGATGACGACGCGTCTCCTAACACTCAGCAGGATACGGACGAGGACGCACATGACGCGCTCACAGAACTCATTCACAGGTCCATTGTTCAGCAGTCCACAGACGGATCGACAACCATGCTGCACCGACTCCAGGCACAGGTGCTGCGAGAGTCCTGGGACAAAGTCGAATACGCTCAGGCACGGGAATCAGCTGTCAGCCTCCTGGGTGCCGTCGACATCGACAAATTCCGGAGGAGCGATACTGAATCACGTCGGCGAGAAACACTTGACTTGATCGAGGCGCTTCGCGCAATCGGTGAACAAACTTATTCCCGTTCACTTCTGAGCGAGCGATCCATAAGCACTATTCTGAAACATACCTTGCCGCATGCACATTATCTCGGACTTGACTACGAAGTACTTTCACTCGGAGCAACGATCGCATTAATCTGCGAAATTTTCGGCTACGAACACCCAGATACTATTTCATTACGCTTTCATTTTGCGGAATCTTGTCAGTCTGCAGGAAAAATTGGCGATGCAATCACCTTGTATCAAGAAGTGCTTTCTACGAGCCAGCAAGTCCTGGGCCCTAGCCACCAAAGCACGCTTGCCGCACTCAACGGTCTTTCATGCGCTTATTTTTCAGCTGGCCATCTCACCGTTGCCATCCCCATATTCGAGCAAGTGCTCTCCGCCCGCATAAAGGTCCTTGGCCCCGACCATCCTGACACACTTAGGACGCGCGGCAATCTCGCAGTCGCACTCCACAATGTTGGAGATCTCGATAATGCGATAGCCCTGCAAGAGCAAGTGGTTTCAGAAAGCCGACGGATCCTCGGCCCACATCACACTGATGCTTTTACCTTCGCCATTAATCTTGCAGATACTTACCATTCGGCACGGCGTTTGGACGATGCAATTCAATATTACGAAGAACTTTCTACAGAAGCTAGTAACTACCTCGGCTACAACCATCCAATTACTCTGACCGTGCTTAACAATCTTGCAAGCGTTTATGAGTCAGCTGAGATGTTCGATTCCGCCATCGCCTTGTATGAAGAAGTCGTCGCACTTCGCACACGATTCATTGGACCTAATCATATTGACACCCTAACTTCTCGGAGCAACCTCGCGGGCGGCTACGAATCCGTTGGGCGGCTCGATGAGGCGATAGCACTGTACGAGCAAATTCTTCAAGACAGTCAACACTCCCTTGGTCCAAAACACCCCGAAACGATCGGCGCGAAGGCGAACCTTGCGCACGCATATCACATAGCTCACCGGATCTCCGACGCTCTTA
The DNA here is from genome assembly GCA_963507085.1 of uncultured Atopobium sp. Taxonomy (GTDB): domain Bacteria; phylum Actinomycetota; class Coriobacteriia; order Coriobacteriales; family Atopobiaceae; genus Lancefieldella. The sequence goes on along the minus strand of CAUORV010000105.1, from coordinate 1,724 downwards.
ATTTGTACGAAGATGCACTCGCCACAAGTACTGACACTCTCGGAGCCGAGCATCCTGATACGCTCCATGTTCAACACAGCCTAGCTACCGTCTTCGAGTCCGCCGGAGACCTCACAACCGCACTTGGTCTCTACGAGCAGGTTTTTTCTGAAAGGGAACGGCTTCTTAGTTTTGAGCACCCTGACACTCTTATAACAGCAAACGATCTGGCGAACGCATACTCATCTGCAGGTCGCTCCCAAGAGGCAATCGATCTACACGAGCGTGTCTTCAAAACGCGTGTTCACCTTCTGGATGTGGATCATCCGGACACTCTCACATCTGGCACCTACCTTGCATACGCATACCTGACTTCGGGCCACGTAATCGAAGCTATTTCGCTTTACAGGGAACTTCTCGATGTCGCCATGGATGCACTGGGGCCAGAACACACCTTGACACAGACTCTACACAATCACGTTACGACACTTATGACCGCAATGAGCACTCAGGGCGAGGCACTGGATGAACACTAGACACGCATAGTTCAAGTGTAGTCACGAGGCCGACAGCTAACGCTTCCAACACAAGCCGTCTAGGCCTAAACGTACTGCTACGCATACCAGATGTGGGACACAACATGTACGCTGCGCTTATGAGCTCAAATCGTAACGTCGCTAACCTGTCGATCGTAGTCGTCAAGACCTTGGTCAAGATGGCCGGTTTTGGCCGCGTTGCTGACATGATCGACGGCAGCCAGGAGTGTCTCAACTTGCTCGCCGATATTAAGAACGATGCTCTTGGCAACCCCAATGCTGAGATGATTCGTTCACTGAACGGCGCAGTAAAATCCGAACTTGATGCCATTCAGGACGCACTCAAGCACGATGGCCTGAGTAAGAAACAGATTAAAAAAGCCGTAGCACAGCTATCCGAGGCAGCATGTAAAACGATCAAGGAGCTGGCAGAAGACGACGACGCCCTTATCCGGGCGATACAGCAACCCGAGCACTTCATTGAGGATCTAAAGAGCCACGCTGCACCACTTCCTGATGGCTTAAGCACGGATATGCAGGACCACTACGAGACTCTTCTCGATCAAATCGCGGAAAAATTCCTTACCCTCGCGCCCTGGTCGCCAAGCTTTGATCGCGTCGCTCTCACTAGCCTGCTGCGCTGTTTCCCAGCCCTATCAGAACGCATCGACCGTCTTGAACAGCACATGGATAGGCGGTTCGATCACATCGAATTGGGTATGCGTGAAGATCGTGACATTCACATTGAGAATAACCAGCTACTGAAAGGTCTTTCCAGGCAGAACGCTAGCCCTATCTTCGATCATGTTGTTTTCGGTAGCCGACCGGACGTGGTAGCCGGAGACAGCTTTGTTCCCCGAGGCGAGCAAGAACAGTTGAACGCACTGATCACCGACCCAACTCGACGGCGCACGGTGTTGGTGGGCATGCGCGGCTGCGGGAAGACCCAGCTTGCCGCAGCTCTAGCAGAAGAGTGCGAAGACAAAAACTGGAGCCTCGTCGCATGGGTGAACGCTGTATCCTCGGATTCCATCAAAAGCAGCCTGGTCGAACTTGCCAAGAAACTGAAAATCGACACGAGTGACCAGCCCACTCCCGAGACCATCATTCGCAGATGCTTCAACCAGCTGAAATCAGAAGATCCCTCCGACAGGCGGCAGTGTCATAGGGTGTAAGCAATTTTCGTGTAGCGGTGATGCTGTTCGGAGG
>CAUORV010000104.1:0-4980 GCA_963507085.1 uncultured Atopobium sp. | reverse complement strand
GCTCTAACGTAGCTGTTTGCGCTGTTAAGGGAAACTTTGACGACGCTCAAAACGCCGCTAAAGCAATCTTTGCTAACAAGGAGTTGGCGCATGAGTTGGCCGGTAAGGGCACGGTACTTTCCAGCGCAAACTCCATCAATATTGGTCGTTTGGCCCCACAGGTAACCTACTACTTTGACGCATATGCCCAGCTTGTTGCCAAGGGCGCCATCGCTCAGGGTCAAAAAATTACTTTCTGCGTGCCAACCGGCAACTTTGGCGACGTCCTCGCAGGTTACTTTGCAAAAGAAATGGGACTTCCTGTTGATCGCCTCATTGTGGCTTCTAACAGCAATAAGGTGCTGACTGATTTCTTGGAAACAGGCATCTACGATCGTAGGCGTGCATTTGAAAAGACCATCTCGCCATCAATGGACATTCTGGTTTCATCAAACCTTGAACGACTCCTCTATCTTGCATCCGGTAAGGATACTGAGCTTGTCAGTTACCTGATGAACCAGCTGGTAACTGAAGGTGTCTACACGGTTCCTACTCAGGTCATGGATACCATCCGTGAAACCTTTGACGCTGGCTTTGCCACCGACGACCAGACGCGTGAGACTATCCGCTCTACCTGGGAGAATTGTCGTGTGCTGATTGATCCTCACACAGCCGTAGCAAAGCACGTGCTCGACAGGGTTTCTCGCCAGGCGGACGACGTGCGCGTTTGTCTGTCTACTGCTAGCCCGTATAAGTTCTCGTCCGACGTGCTTGCCGCGCTGGGCCGATCGACCGCTGGCCTGGATGACTTTGCGTGCATGCATACGCTCGCCGAAATCACGGGCACTAATCCGCCAATCCAGCTTTCATCGCTGAATGATAACGTTATCATTCATACTGACGTTCGCGAGAAGGAACAGCTTGCTTCGTACGTTTCTGAAGCATGCGGGCGTATTTTTGCTTGTTAGACTCTGAGAAAGCAGGTTCTACATGCTCGACAACACTATCTTGACCGTTTCTGTACCTGCTACCTCTGCAAACATTGGCGTCGGCTACGATACGCTGGGTCTTGCGTTTAACCTGCGCGCAAAAATTACGTTTAGGGAATCTCCTACGCTCATCATTGACGGCTGTCCCGAGCAGTTCAGAAACGATGACAACCTTGTCTGGACGTCTTATGTTCGAGCCTGCGAAAAGCTGGGCGAAGAGCCTACTCCTAAGCACATCACTATCGACTCGCCTATTCCGCTTTCTGGTGGACTTGGCTCAAGTTCTACCTGCGTAATTGCTGGTATTGCAGCCGCGATGACCGAGTCTCATGGCGGCTGGGATCCTGAGCGTGCGCTCGACTTTGCGTGCCATTTTGAGGGCCATCCCGATAATGTTGCTCCTGCTATTTACGGCGGCTTGACCTCATCATTTGTTGAGGGTGGTCATACCGTTTGTACTCGAAGGTTGGTAGCACGCGGTCTCTCTTTTGTTGCAATTGCACCGCCGTACTCTATCAATACCGAAGACGCACGCAAGGTGGTTCCGCAGAAAGTCTCACTTGAAACGGCCGTTTACCAGATGGGACGCACCGTTGCTGTCACTCACGCACTTGAAACAGGAAACGGCGGACTGTTGGCAGCAGCTTGCAACGACAAGCTCCATGAGCCCTACCGCAAGGAGCTCATCCCCGATTACGAGGAGCTCAAACAGGTAGCTAAGCTTGCTCGTGCTTGCGCCTTTGTTATCTCGGGCTCAGGTTCCACCATGGTTGCCATCTGCGACTCCCCTGTTACAGCTCGCGCTGTTGCCGAGAATGCCAAGCAGGTCAGAGGCGATCTTTGGATTCAAATTCTTGAGCCAGCACTTCTGGGTACCGTCCTTACCTTGGATGACGGCCAGCAACACCACAACACCTTTGACGAAATTTAACGCCGGCAGGGCGCGCCACGCGACAGCGCGGGTTTCTCGCCAGGAGCGCCAAAGGCACGTTCTTCTCGCTAAGTACGACTTTGCAACATTACGCGCCTAAAAAGTGCAAAGAATCTGTATTTGAGGCACAGATTTTTTGCAGAAATCAGGCAAATCCACCGATTCTTTTACATTTTTAGGCAAAAGTCACAGATTCTTTGGGGAAATCAGGCGCGTGAAAGATAGGACAGTGGTCTGGTATTTTGAGCCTGAAAACTGCACCATGTCTGAGTAAAACGGCTCAGACTTGGCGAGAAAAACAGGCAAATAGCTCAGATATAGCCTGCTTTTCCGGCAAATAGCTCAGACACGACAACAAAACCCGGCTCCTACATTGTGTGGAAGCCGGGTTGTTGTTTGAGCCACGTTTACCGCAAGTCACGCTTACCGTAAGTCGCGTTATGCGCCGAGGTAGGCCTTGCGAACGTCATCGTCGTGCAGGAGTTCCTGGCCAGTTCCGTGCTTAGCAACCTTGCCAAGCTCAAGAACGTACGCGCGGTCAGCAACCTTAAGTGCCATGTTAGCGTTCTGCTCGACCAGCAAAATGGTGGTTCCTGCATCGCCTAGCTGGCGAATGATTTGGAAGATCTCCTCAATCAGGATAGGAGCCAAACCCATGGAAGGCTCGTCAAGCATCAGCAGCTTAGGCCTGCTCATCAGAGCGCGACCCATGGCAAGCATCTGCTGCTCGCCACCAGACAGCGTTCCTGCCAGCTGATTCTTGCGCTCACGAAGACGTGGGAAATGCTCGTAGACCATCTTGACGGTCTTTGCATTCTGGGAATCAGGCTGAGTATAGCCGCCCATCTCGAGGTTTTCGGCAACACTCATGCGAGAAAACACACGGCGGCCCTCAGGGCACAATGCCAGGCCAGCCTCAACAATCTTGTGAGCGCGCTGGCCTACAAGGTTTTTCTCGTCAAGCGTAATAGTGCCAGAGTCAGGCTTTACCAGACCAGCAATGGTGTTCAGTGTAGTTGATTTACCTGCGCCGTTTGCACCAATAAGGGTAACGATCTCGCCCTCGTGGATGTCAAAAGAGATACCCTGAACTGCGTGGATTGCACCGTAAGAAACGTTAAGGTCCTTGACGGATAGCAGGGTTTTTCCAGCGCCAACTGCCTGGGTGTTTGTAGTTTCAGCGGCCATTAGCGCACCTCCTGCTTTCCAAGATAAGCCTCGATAACACGAGGGTTGTTCTGAACCTCTTCTGGCGTTCCCTTTGCAATAATGTTGCCGTGGTCAAGAACAGCCAAACCCTCGCAGATACCCATAACAAACTTCATGTCGTGCTCGATGAGAAGAACAGCAATCTTGAAGTCGTCACGAATCTTAAGGACATTCTCCATAAGCTCGTCGGTCTCTGCTGGGTTCATACCTGCAGCTGGCTCGTCGAGCAGCAAAATCTTTGGCTGAGTTGCCAGAGCACGAAGAATCTCAAGCTTACGCTGAGCGCCATAAGGCAGGTTGCCAGCAAGGGTAGTTGCAAGATTCTCCATGCCAAAAATACGCAGCAGCTCGCGGGCGTTATCGGCGCTCTCTTTCTCCTGCTTCCAGTGAGCTGGAAGACGAAGGATGTCCTCAAAGAAATGAGATGTCATATGGCTGCCCTGGCCAACCTGAATGTTCTCCATAACAGTCATGTTGTTGAACAGGCGAATGTTCTGGAAGGTACGAGCAATGCCCATGTGGTTTGCCTCAACAACGCTCTTACCAGCCAGATCGTAGCCGTCAATCATGACAGAACCGCGTGTTGGCTTGTAGACGTTGGTGAGCAGGTTGAAGACAGTTGTTTTACCTGCACCGTTAGGGCCAATAATGCCAGAGATCTCGGTAGGACCAAGAGCAATGTTGAAGTCATTAACAGCAGTCAAGCCACCAAAGTCAATGCCCAAGTGCTCAGCCTGAAGAACTGGAATTGCACCAAGGTCTCGCTCAGGAATGAGGTTAGGAGACTCTTGTCTGATAAGTTTTGTAGTGTTTTTAGTTGCCATCGCTCTTACGCCTCCTTCGAATCAGTTGAGGCTTCTGCCTGAGTGTCCACCTGTGCGTTCAACTGCACGTCTGCCTGCTCGTCCGAGTCATCCTTGTTCCAAGGGAAGTCCCTATTCATGACTCGCTCAATGATGCGAGACAGCGAGAAGTCATACGAACCAAACAGACCCTCTGGCCTAAAGATCATAACCAGAATCAAAACGATTGCATAAGCAACCATACGGTAGTCGGCAAAAGCACGTAGAGCCTCTGGAAGCACGGTCAAGACAGTTGCGGACACAACGGAACCAAACATAGAACCCATGCCGCCCAGAACAACCATAACCAGAATTTCAACAGACTTCATGAAGCCAAACTTAGCTGGTGCCATAACACCAATGCAGCCTGCATAAAGACCACCGGCAATACCAGCAAGGAATGCGGAGAAAACAAAGGCCAGAGTCTTGTAATACGTGGTGTTAACGCCTGATGCCTCTGCTGCAATCTCGTTATCGCGGATGGCGAGAATAGCGCGTCCATGCCTAGACTTCATAAGAGTATGAATAGCAAAGATGGCAAGCGAAACGACAATAGCCGTGTTCAGATAACCCGTATATGCAGGAATACCCGTGAGACCTGATGCGCCACCAGTAAGCTTGAATCCAAGAGCGGAGTCAATGTTAACCAGGACAACGCGGATGATCTCTGCAAAGCCCAGGGTAATAATGGCCAGGTAATCACCACGGAGACGCAGTGCTGGAATACCAATAACCACACCCATAAGAGCAGCGCAAATACCGCCGAATAAAAGGCCAATAACAAAGAGAATTACTGCTGGTGTGGAGCCGGAAGCCATGGATTGAGCATCCAGTCCAAAGAGTGGCATCATGCGAATAATGAAGATTGCACAGGCATAGCCACCAATGGACATGAAACCAGCGTGACCCAGAGGAAGCTGTCCCAGATATCCGGTAACAATGTTCAGAGAAACGGTCATCAAAACATAAACGCCGATTTGCTCAAAAACAACGGTCTGATAGCGAGAAATAAGGCCCTCTCCTACCAGGA
>CAUORV010000103.1:0-4982 GCA_963507085.1 uncultured Atopobium sp. | reverse complement strand
TCGTGCTTCTCGGTCACCCAGAGAAAGATAGGCGTGTGTGAGGCCGACCGCTCCTCCGCTGAGCTGCTGATTTACGTAGTCCAAAAGCCCTGGGAACCAAAACGAACCCGAGACAGCTCCGATGCGCTGAAAGGTTGGGGTGGGGGCGTCGACGTGCGGCGCGCCGGGCTGCGACGAGACGTCGTCGGGCTGGCAGCCGCACGCAACCTGCTGCGACACGCCAGCCCAGAGGCTGAACAGACCCGCAAGCGAGTATCCCACAAGCATCCTATACGCCGGTGGCTCGGTGAGCTCCGACTCCGCCCAGGGGATGACCTGGTTGATAAGGGTATCGAGCGTTTTCTGGGCGCCGTCGCCAAAGTTGGGTCCCTTGGCAAAAACGCGCGGAGCGCACCAGGGCGAGAAGTTCTCTTCCCACAGGTCGACACCAACGTTCACTAGGCTGACGCCCTCAGGTACCTGAATGGGGGAGTTGTCGGCCACGTCATCTAGGAGGTAGACAATAGGAGCTCCTGCTACAGAGGACATCTGCGTGTGGATGGAAAGTCCGGAGATGATTGTTTTTCTCGCCACGGGGTTGGCGGGGCGTGTGGTTGCGTCGGCGATGGGACGTGTATCCGCATCGGCGGTGGGGTGTGTATCTGGTGTAGCGCCCATGCTACTCACTCAATGTCATTTGCAGATAGTAGACGTTTTCGCGCAGGTGAGAGGCAACCTCGCGGTCGATGACACCCTCAAACTGCAGGCGCGAAATCTGGTCCAACTCAATGCGCAGGGCGTTTTCTGCCACGTCATCGGCATACTTTCGAGCGTCCGCAATCTGCTGTCTAAAGTGAGGCGACATCTTGTGCGAACTCAGGTTGTAAGGCAGCAGGTAGGAGAGCTGTGTAGTGCTGGAGCCGTGCTCATCGTTGATGTTGATGCGGCTCCAAATTGACTCGATTGCCGACTCGTGGTCAATCATCAGGTTAGATGCGATGACCGCCAGCTCTTCATCGTCGCCGTTTGCAATGCGCTCCAGGTCATCGAGCTCCGCGTACTCCATCTCAAGCGCGTATAAACACGCCTGGTAGTAGGACTGGTCTGCGTCTTCTAGGTGTCTGATTTCGCCGTCGATGATGCGTTGCGCTGCCAGTTTAAGCTCGTGAAGGGCAACGGCAATACGTGAGCGGTGGTTTGTTGTTGCAGCAATGTTTGCGATGGGTCCGTAATAGCCCACTGACCTGCGGATTGAAGTAATATCATCGACAATTTGATCCCACGGAATGGGGTTGTGCGTTTTAATATGACGCTCGCGTAGCTCCTCGAGGCATTTCTGCTGGACTTCTGTCTCGTGAAGGACCAGCTTTTTGACAAGTTCGCCTGAGCCAGGAACAGTGATACGAGAGGCAAACAAGCGGTTGGTATAGCGCGTGATAGTCAAACGAAGTGCAGGTAGATACTTTGCTTTGGCGTTTTCCGACTGCAACATGCTCCTGAGCTCGCCGAGAGTTGCCTCAAGAACGGCAATCTCTCCCTTGTGGAGACGTTCGGGCAGGTCAGAGTCTGCTTCAGGGGACTTTGATAGCACGGGTAACAGATTGTCCGCTAAAAGCAACGTGGCGAGAATAACGCCGGCAGCGATGGTGATCAGCAAATCCCTCTGCGGAAACGCTGCTCCGGACTGGGTTGTGAGAGGCAAGGTAAGGATAATCGACAACGTTACCGCACCTTTTGCACCTGCAATAGTGGTAACCAGCACGTTTTTGATGAGCTCGGCCGACGTGATTGAGATGGGCTTTATAGCGCACGTGGGTTTGGGCTGCTCAGCGATCTGCTCCGAGGTTTGCTCTGAGCCCAGTTCAGCGAGCGGCTGGTCGGGTTTCTCGCTGTTTGTGTCTTCGGAGTCGCTTTCGTCGTCTTTGCCGGTGCAGAGGTGGCAGCCCTTGTGGAGCTTGTAAGTTTCCAGCGCGTAGAGCCATGCAAAGCGGACACCGTGCATGAACAGGGTAATCACGACAACAATTCCTAGAATCTGCAGGATATTGAGGCCGCCGTTGGTGCCAGGAAGCACGGCAAGGGGGAGCTGCATTCCTAGGAAGACAAAGATGGTACCGTTGATGAGGAAGCTAATGACTTTCCACGTGGAATCTGAGACCAATTTTTGCCTTGCAAATAGTGCATTATTGCTCTGCCTTCGTGGGAGCGCAATCACCAAGCCAGCCGCTACAACAGCAAGTACGCCAGAAACGTGGAAGGTTTCGGCAAGAAGATAGACAAGAAACGGTGTCAGTACTTCATAGAGAACGTTTGCAACGGTGTCCTCGTAACCCAACCTACCAAGCATTGCGTTGATGGCAGAGAAGGCAAAGCCAGTGACAATTCCCATTACCACGCCGCCCACAAAAAGCACTGTGAAAGATCCCGCTGCGTCTACCAGCGAGAACGCACCCGTCACAGCCGCAGCTACGGAGAACTGGAATGCAACGACGCCGGATGCGTCGTTAATCAAGGACTCTCCCGAGAGAAGCGTTTGCTGGCGATGGGTCAGGTGGATGTTGGATTTAAGCGCGGTGACGGTGGCTGCATCGGTTGGTCCCAGGGCCGAGGCCAGCGCAAACGCCGCAGCTAGAGGAATTGAAGGGACCATGAGGTGGAGGGCGTAGCCGACCGAAAGCACGCTAACAACCACCAGAGCAATCGCCAGCGACAAAATACTGTTCAGGTTGAGGAGAAGTGCACGAATGTTGGTTTCTCTCGTCTCGTTGAACAGGAGTGGGGCAATGAAGAGCAGCATAAAGAGCTCGGATTCCAGGTGAACCTCCTGTACGCTGGGCAGCACGAGCGCAACAAGCAGGCCGATAACAACCTGGATAACGGGGATGGAGACGTTGACAAACTTGTCGATAACCGAGGAAGCCGCGACGCAGGTTAAAACAATGAGCACAAATTCGAATGTCTCCAACAGGCTTCCTTCCTGGTCGTAGGTGACAACGGCGTCAAGCCCGCGGCGCGCGCTGGTGGATCCGCGACGAGCAGCGGGTCCGTGGCGAGCGGCGGATCCGTGTCGAGCGACGGGTCCACGAGGGTTCCGAGCACACGGGGCTTCTCGCCAGATAACGCTTCATTCGAGTATATATGGTTTTGCGGCTCTAGCTTGACTTGGCGCAGATAACACATGGTTTCTGCGGTGATTCGTGAGCTCTATCAGTGAGGCTTGGAATTGCGAGCCTGAAAAGTGCATGAAGTCTGAGTACATTTACTCAGACATGGCGATAAAAACCGGCAAATAGCTCAGACTTGGTGAACTTTTCCGGCAAATCGTTCAGACATGGCGAGAAAATCAGGCTCCATGAAAGGGCGAGCTCGGAAGCGCTTTAAACTCTGCCTGAAAAGTGAGCCTAAAAAGCGAGCCTAAAAAGTGCAAAGATTCTGTATTTTGGATACAGAATCTTTGATGAAATCAGGCAAATCCACAGTTTCTTTAACGTTTTCAGGCAAATTTTACAGATTCTTTTAAGAAATCAGGCGCGGAGCAAATCAGGCGCGGAGCAAAAATTGAGCACCTCTAGCTTACGCAACTCCCAGATAAAAGAACGCGTAGTTGAGCACGTTGATTAACGTGTACAAACCGCCAATGACCAGGTAGGGCCAGAGGTGCGCTTTGGTGATTGCGATAAACTCGCGGATAAACGCCGTGGGCCAGTACCAGCCTTTGGTGTGCGAACCGATACCATCTGCCTTAATGCCCAGGTTGTGGGCGTATTCGGCGCAACGGAAAACGTGGAAATCGCTGGTAACAACTGCGGTGGTAAAGCCACTGCTCGAGGCGACGGTTCCGCTCGCGTCGCTGGTCGACGCGTCGCTGGCCGTTGTTGTGACGTCCCCGCTCGAGGCGACGGCGGCCGAGCTTGTGGCGTCGACACCCGTTGCCCGATCAGCGTTGATAATGGCTAGCGAGTACCTAAGATTTTCCCAGGTGGTAGTGGACTTGTCTTCCATGAGAATTGCGTCAGCTGAAACGCCCTTCTCCAGAAGATAGTCGCGCATGGCCTGAGCTTCGGAGACAATCTCGTCAGCGCCTTGACCACCAGAAACAACAAACTTTCCGTGCTGATGCTGCTTCTTCCACAGCTCAAGCGCCTTATCAATCCTGCCTGCAAGCAGCGGAGTTGGTCGCGGACCGTCAAGCCCAGCGCCGTGAATAATGATGTAATCGTATTGGCGTCGGCGGGGAAGCAAACGATACACCCACGAATAGAACAGCAAAGCCATAAAGGTAAACGAGAACCACAGGCCCTCGAGCGTAAAAAGTCCCAGCACAAAGACAACAATGTGTCGAGTGTCCGGGTCAAAATAATTCACGATAGACGGCGACGCAATCAGCAGAATAAGGAATCCGGCCATCAAAAATGGAAGCATCGATGTCAGTGAAAATCCGTTATTTCTTACAACAACTACGGTGTTTGCCAGCAAAAATACGATGGTCAAGATAGGCGTTAGCAAAACGATAAGAACTAAAGCTATCCCAAGAACATAATTGTTTAGCCTAAATACCAGGAGAATCGACGACCACACAAGGGTCACAAACAGATAAAGTGCGTTGCGGAATTGGCGGGGCTCTTTAATAAAAGAGTAAACAAACAGCACGCCCGGAATAACAGCTGGAGCCAACAAAAGTGCAAGTGAAGCTATGTATTGCCAGTCAAGGAGAGTGCTAACATCTCTGAGTAAGCTATCTATAGGCACGTAAAATCCTTCCTTGACCTGTGGATTTCTCCTTTTATAGCAGCTTGCTAAAAAGTTCATTTGGCGAGAAACCCGTCTGCAAGAATTCTAACAAAGCGCCGACCTATACCACTCGGTACCGCTCGCTTACAACACAAAAGTGGACAGTTGCCCATTTGATTCGGCGAACGGTAACCGTTCGCCGACAAGCGTTGTTTCACATCGGTCGGAGGTTTGGTTAACGGTATGTTAGCGTACACATTGTCTACGTGCGC
>CAUORV010000102.1:0-5055 GCA_963507085.1 uncultured Atopobium sp. | reverse complement strand
ACTTTGGTAATGACATTCTTGGTTCATTTGGATCTTCCATCAGAAGCCAGAACGTTGTTGCTAAGCACGAAGCTACTGGCGAGCTTGTTGCAAAGGGCAACCGTCCAATCGTCATCGTTGCTCACTATGACTCTCCACATACAAACTTCCTTGTTGAGTCTCCTGTAGCAAAGTACGTACCTCTTGCACAGAAGTATTCGCGTTGGTGCGTAGTTGCAGTGTTTGTTGCTACATTTGTTCAGATTCTTCGCTTCCTTCCTGATCCAGTCCGTGTCCTCTTCTGGATTGTTGGTATTCTTGCAGCTCTTCCACTTGTTGCTCTTTCTGTTGCAACTATTGCAGAGCGTTTTGCACCTTGTACTATTGGCGCAAACAATAACAAGTCTTCAGTTGCAGCTCTTCTTGGTATTCTCGAGAATGTCCGTCCTACTGGCCATCGTCCTGAGGTTGTTCATCACTTTGCAGGAGATGCTGCCGCACTTATCCCAGAGCCTGATGAGGTAGAAGGTGTCCGTCACGGTGAGGAAGTTCTGTATTCACTGGGCATTCTTCCTGAGGACTGTGAAGTAAGCTACGTTGCTTATGACACCACTGGTGCAAGTCAGACTGCATCTCTTGAGGATGTTGCAGAGGCCGTAAACGCTACAACAGAAGATGAGCAGGCTGAGGATGCTGCTGACAACACCGTTGCTTATGATTCTGTTGACGATGAGCTTAATGCAACCATGAAGCAGGTTCATGAGTCTGCTGATGCAGATGCAACGCAGGTACAGCCTGAAGCAACACATGAGCTCCATACTAAGAACGATTTTGCTCGTCGTGCGTCCCTCTTTGATCTTCCTGATCCTTCTGGCGATGCCGTCGATCCACTGGCTCCATCTTCCGAGCCAGCTCCTCACTATGTCCCAACTCAGGCACCTGCGCCAACTCCAGAGGCAGAAGATGCAGAGAGTCCATTCGATACCATTTCAGCCGATGAGGGTTTAACAGAGGCACAAGACGCAAAGACTCCTGAGGCAAAGCGTCGTTCCTTTAGACTCTTCGGTCGCAACGACGGTCCATCGGATGACTGGAAGGGCGGTGCAGCACCATCTGCTGAGAATCGTGAAGAGACCGACTCTGAAGATGCAGCCGCTATTTCTGAGGATGATCTTCGTAATGCCGTTCTGTCTCTCTCTGATGACGAACTCATTGCACATGACATTTGGTTTGTTGCGCTTGGAGCATCTGACTTTGATCACGCAGGCATGAGGGAGTTCCTCTCAAAGCACAGAACTGATATTCGCGGCGCTTTCCTGATCAACCTTGACTGCGTTGGTGCTGGTTCACTCTCCATTCTTAAGAACGAGGGAATTGGCAACGTTCGCCGCGCTGACCGTAGAATGACTCGACTCCTTTCTACTATTGCAACTGATCTTCATATCGATGTTGAGCAGAGCGCATTTGACTGGGGCACTACTGACGCAACTCCTGCAATGCAGAATTCAGTTCGTTCCGTTACCTTAATGGGCTTAAATGAGGACGGACTTCCTGCACTCAGCCGTACCGCCGCTGATGTTCGCGAGAATGTTAACGCTGGTCAGTGTGCCGATGCCGCAGCTCTCGTCACCGAGCTTATTAGACGCTCATAAACGAACAGGTTACTAGCTAGAGTAAGTTTTCAAGAAAGGGCAGAGATTTCTGCCCTTTCTTTTTTAGTGCTAAGGTAAGATTGTTCAACTAAAAAGAACGTCTAATTTTTGCTGCAAATAAGTGGACACATCCAATAAGTATCGATCCTGCCAGGGCGAGTAAAAGGGGAACTATGTAGGTATTATCTGCTGTTCCAGGAAGATGGGGCTTAGGGGTCACACGAATAGTTTGCGCTTTAGAGTGACTGTCCGTGTGCGAAGCAACTTTCTCACCATCTTTTGAGATTGTTTCGTAGGCAGTAACTTCTTTACCTTCAAGTGAAGCGGTCCTTACAGAAAAAGGAACTACAGCTTCTCCTGATGAGGCAGGAGCTTTGAAGCGGACAGTTCCACGAGCGATGGGCTCCGCTGTACCTTCTTGGAGCTGTTTTGTCTCATAGAGCTCTCCGGTAATTTCGTACTCTTCTCCTGGGGTAAGACCCTCGTATTTAATGTGATCAACAAGATTGAGTTTCTCGGTATATTCAGGATTTTTTGATCCTGCGGCATCTACAAGCATAGTTTGTAGAGAAATTCTTTCATCAATAAGCTCAGGAGCCTCTATAGTCTCTTCAGAAGTAAGGGTAACCGTAGGGTTCCATTCTTTGTTGAGAGAGTAACCTGCTGGGGCCAGCACCTCTTTAAGCGAGTAGGAGCCAAAGGGAAGGTCTTTAACCGCTGCCTCTCCAGAATCGTCTGTTTCTACTGTGGTGACAACTTCGTGCGGAGCAATCCAGTTGCCTTGGTAGAAAATGGGCTGAGTGGAGTTATTCGTGAGTTCAATTTTTGCGCCCTTTAAACTTGGCATTTCTTCTGCTTCAGAATAACCATCAGATGAATTCAGAGAAGTGTGTCCAATTTTCTTGATCTTAAGACTTCCCTTTATTACCTCGTCTTTAAAGGTGAAGAGGTGTTCAGAGGAAGGATTTATTTTTCCGCTAGAGATATTTGTCCAGAATAGATTTCCGTCTTGGTTTGATAGCTTCCAGGTTTGAAGTGAATGTTCTGGAAGTTTATAGCCTTCAGGTGCTTGAATTTCCTCGATTTGGTAATACCCCAGAGGAAGCCAGGGTTTCTCGCCAAGAGTAAAGAGGTCATCTCCAGAAACCTTATGCTCTACGTCAAACGAGGCAAAACCCAGTTCGTCGGTCGAGAAAACCCATGTTCTAAGTGTTGTTTCAGAGGAGCCGCTGTAGGTTACCTTAAAAAGCGCGCCTTGCAGCGTTGCGTTACCTTGGGGAGAAGCACTTTGTTGCTCGGAATGATTGTTTTCGCTGAGGTTCGTACTGTGGTCAAAGTCTTGTTTTGAAATGCGTAGATTAAAGTCTCCGACAGGAGTGTCGGTAACCGTGAGAGCACTCTCTTCCTGGTTTTTTATCTCTACAGCATGAATTGTCTGATCAAGAAGAAAGCCCTTTGGTGCAGTGATTTCTTTTACGTACACCGTTCCAACGGGAAGCTCGTCGAGCGTTGCAGACCCGGATTCGTCAAGAGTGAGGCTGCCAAGAAGATTGGTGCAACCCTCATCGGAATATACTCCGTAAACTGCGCCTTCTAGGGAGTAGTGCTCGTTATTTGAAGTGACATCGGGTAATAGGGAGCCTTTGGTGATTTTGAGAGAGCCAGATTGTTGCCCAAAGAAAAACAGAACTTGTTTGTCTCCCGTGGGTACAAACAGCTTTGCAACTCCGTTTTCTGGACCGCCGCCGTTGTTTTGAGCATAGCTCATAGCATCGGAATAGAACTGCTCAATAGGTTGATGAAGCTCTGCCTGAGGAACGCTTACCGCAAGAGCATGAACTTCTCCGCGCATAACCGCCCACAGCGCAAACTGCGTGATGGCTCGCGCCTTCCAGCCTGTATAGCCATACACGTCTTTTTCTTGGGACGCAGTAGCTCCGTGATAAATGATGTAGTCAATAGCTCTAAGCTGCTCGGCGGTATACGTTCCACCGCGAGCGCCATTAGCTGAGGTGAGTTTTGTATAAGACTGCGGGTCAATTACACTTCCAGTTGCTCCTGGCCAGGCACCATAGTGATTGAACTCATCTCCACAGTAGAGATACGTACCGTCACTAGCGGTCCACATAGGAATTTGTTGTCCACCAGGAAAATCTTCTCTTTGTGCAACGGTAAAAGAGGGCTCTTGTGCAAAAGCAAGTCTATGAGCAGGCTTTAGGAAAAAATGACTAAGGAGAAGAGCTCCAATCAACAGAGGGATAAACCAAAAGTGAAAGGCAGAAGCAAAGGAGCGACTCCGTGCAGTTCTTTCTTCCTTAGGTTTTGAGGATTTTGTGATAAACATGCGTGCCTCCAAACTGAAAAATCAGAGGTAGATTGCGTATGATGAGATTTTTGTAATGCATAAATAAGAGCTTTTGTTGCAACATATAGACAATTAGTGTTAACGTATTCAGTAATCAGTAACACTTACTAATTAATGAGGTTATCGTGCGTTACAGTAAGCAACGTGAGGCAATTCGTACGTATATGGAAGGTCGCCATGACCATCCAACAGCAGATAGCGTGTATGCGGCAGTAAGAGAGGAGTTACCAAACATCTCTCTTGGAACCGTTTACCGCAACCTTATGCAGCTTGTTGACGCAGGTGAGCTTCAGGTTGTTAATACTGGTGATAACATCTCTCGTTTTGATCCAACTACAACTGAGCATGCCCACTTCCAGTGTCATGAGTGCGGCCGTGTCTTTGATGTTGATGGACCAGTTCTAAGGGATCTTACCAGCCTCACCAAAGACTCTTGTGGCGAGATTGACTCTTATGCCCTGTGCTTTACGGGTATTTGTAATGAGTGTCTGTCTAAGAATCCAGCGCTTCATCACAGCGTAAACTAATTGTATTGCAACAAAACAGCTCTCTTTAAGACCGGTGTTCACCGGTCTTTTTCTTTATGGGGGAGCCTCGGGTTTACGAGAAAACCTATCTGCTAGGCGCGACCGCAGACCTGCATGTCCTATCGAAGGAAAGCTGCTTGGCATGACGGGATCTCCGCCAAGCAGCTTTGCCCGAGGAAGGTGGAGTTGTCGGGTGGAGAGCAGGCGCCTATAAGAGGTGGGATAGTGGTGTGCGGGGGTTTCTCGCCAAAAGTACTTTTGCATAGCGCTCCTTTCGTTGGAGAGCATGCTAAAGAGTGATTTTGTGCCCATTCTGACCAGCACTTGTCCAATTTCTGACAAAGAAAATTTGTGTAGGCGCATTTTTGTTGTATACAAGCAGCTAGGCAGAAAACAACGCATCAAACTTTTATCTAGTTGCCAAGCGAGCAATTAAAAGGCAAAAAATACTGTGATAAAATCTACACAATTGCGGGCATCGCCAAGTGGTAAGGCAATGGCTTCCCAAGCCATCATCCGCGGGTTCGAATCC
>CAUORV010000101.1:0-5086 GCA_963507085.1 uncultured Atopobium sp. | reverse complement strand
CTTGCCCTAAATTTCTTGCGCTCGTGATCTTCTGCCGCAAAACCCTTAACCACGCGAATACCAGAAAGTGAGTCTTCTAGCTGGGTATTTACGTCGGAAATGCGCATGCGGTTCTCTTTAAAAATACCGCGCATGTGCATGTTGGCAAAGAAATTGAACACCACTAACGCAGCGGCAATTCCAGCAAGTACCAGCGTAAGAGGCACATTAATAAAAGCCAGAATAACAAAAGAGCCAGCAATCTCAAGCAAGCCAATAATCAGATACTCGGGACCGTGATGCGCCGTCTCAGAAATATCAAACAAGTCAGATACCAGGCGACTCATCAGGTCACCCGTCTTGTGGCGATCATAATACGAGAAACTCATGCGCTCGTATGCATCAAACAGGTCTTCTCGCATCTTGCTTTCCATGCGGGCGCCCATGATGTGTCCCCAGCTAATAACAAAGTAGCGGCACAGAAAGTGGACAAAATACATCACGACAAGGCCGACGGCAATAAATACCAGGCTGCCAAGGATGGCATCTTTACCCTGCGTAAACAGTCCCTTTGTGAGCAATCGTAGAATTTGAGGGAACGCCAGCTCGATGCAAGCTAAAATGATGGCGCAGATAGTGTCCAGAATGAACAGGTGCTTTTGCGGAGCGTAATAAGAAAGAAAACTGGCAAACAGCGATTTTCGATGTTTGCCAGGGGCGTTGTTACCAGGTACAGGGCGAGAAGAACGATCAAGCATGCGTAATTACTCCATAGGCAATCGGTGTGAAATTGAATCGCAGATAAGAGCTCCAATGATAGTCTTTGCGTCCTCGATTTTGCCATCGAGAACAGCGTCTACCAGCTCAGATAGTGGAACAAGATCCACGTTAATAAATTCGTCGGCATCTGGGTCTGATCCCTCAAAGGTCAACTCAGTTGCCATGTAAAGGTGAATAAGTTCGTCGGTAAAGCCATCGGAAGTAGCAGTGGTGGTAAGAAAGGCCATCTTTCCCGCCTTCATTCCTGTCTCTTCCAGCAGCTCACGATGAGCGCAATCCAGAGGATCCTCACCTGGGTCAAGCTTTCCTGCAGGTAGCTCAACTGTTACGCGACCAAGCGCAGTTCGATACTGACGAACCAAGCAAATTCTTCCCTCATCGGTCAGCGCAACAATAGCCACAGCTCCCGGATGGCGTACAACATCGCGAAGAGCAGTGCGTCCGTCAGGAAGAGAAACACGAAGACGATTCACGTCAAAAATGCGACCAACCCAAACGGTATCTTCAGAGAGAGGCTTTTCTTCCAGAGAAGCGTCGCGTGCATCTTCTGTACCTGCGACAAAGCTGCGTTTTTGTGGCTCACCTGAATGATGATAGGCGGCATCACCCACAGCAACACGCTCTCCATCATAAGTAAGCGAATTAACCGCTGAGTGCAAATCATTACGAGCAGAGTCAAATACCTCTGGAGTTACCTGCATGTCAGCGTCGAGAATCTCTGGCTCAGTAGACTGCATGTCATCAAACACGTCGTTAAACTGAGCGCTGGTCTGATTGCTGTTCCAAGCGCCGTCCTGCACGTTGGTTTTCTCGTCATTTTGATTTGCCATAGCCACTAACCTCAATTATTTTTCTGGACGACCTTGAAGAGCCTTGAGTCCAATATCGTGCCTGAGCTGCTTACCTTCAAAGTTGATCAGATCACAGGCCTCGTATGCACGAGCGCGCGCCTCCTCAAAAGTTGGAGCAAGCGCAGTAACGTTGAGCACGCGACCGCCAGCGGTGACAATCTTTCCGTCTTCAGTCTGGGCAGTTCCTGCATGATAGACAGAGACGCCTTCGAGTTGCTGAGCAGCCTCGATGCCAGTAATCTCCTTGCCCTTCTCGTAAGAGCCAGGATATCCAGCGCTTGCCAGAACAACAGAAACAGCAACTGTATCAGACCAGGAAACCTGCTGATGACGGAGGGTACCGTTGTCACAAGCCATCAAAATTGAAACCAAATCACCCTCAAGGCGAGGCAGAACTACCTGAGTCTCTGGATCGCCAAAGCGAGCGTTGAACTCAAGAACCTTAGGACCATCTTTGGTCAGCATAAATCCGCCGTAAAGGCAGCCGGAATAGTTAATGCCCTCTTTTTTGAGCTGGTCAACAACGCGCTGCTCAATGGCAATCATCTGAGAAAGCTCTTCGTCAGTCACAAAAGGAACAGGAGAATAGACGCCCATGCCACCAGTGTTGGGACCCTTATCGTCGTCGTAAGCGCGCTTGTGATCCTGAGCTGTTGCCAGCGGAACAACGTACGTTCCATCAGTCAACGCAAGCAGCGAGCACTCTGGTCCCTCGAGGAACTCCTCGACAACAACGGTTGCTCCCGCATCACCAAAATGGCCGGAGAAGCACTCGCGAACACCCTCAAGAGCCTGCTCAAGCTCAGTTGCAACGATAACGCCCTTACCTGCGGCAAGACCGTCTGCTTTAACAACTACAGGAGCGCCAATCTGGTTAACATACGCCTCGCAAGACGCCTGATCGGTAAAAGACTTCCATGCAGCAGTTGGAACGTTTGCTCGCTCCATAACGCCCTTAGCAAACGCCTTTGAGCCTTCCATCTGGGCTGCATTCTGGTTAGGACCAAAGCATGCAATACCGGCCTGACGAACAGCGTCTGCTACACCCACAACAAGAGGTGCCTCAGGGCCAATAACTACCAGGCCAATGCCCTTTTCTTTGGCAAACGAGACAACCTCATCAGGATTGTTTTGATCAATAGGAGCAATCTCTGCCTGAGCAGCCATGCCGCCATTACCTGGAGCAACGTAAATTTTTCCTGCGCGAGGCGATTCCTGCAGCTTAGTTAAGAGAGCGTGCTCACGACCACCTGCGCCAAGCAACAAAATATCAACGGTGTCATTCATAAGTACTCCAGCCTTCTGATACAACGCCTTTGGGATACAAGCAACGCCAACAGCGCCTTCTCCAAGATGTTTTTTAAACTCAGGGGAAGCAAGTCTTTCTGCAATACATTCTGCATCATATTCATTAGTTTTAAGTGGCTTTTTGAGATGCTTTTGTATGCGTTTCTCGCCACTTGAAATTACTACATATTTGAGCTCGCCACGCTTTACAAAACAAGCGCTCATAAGGCGAGAAATTCTTGCTGCTAGATCGGTAAAATCTGATGAGCGAGCCACTTCTGTACATTTTCCGCCAACCAAACGATACAGATACATATCGTTTGAGATGCGCCTATGCAAACGCTCAAGTCGAAGTCGCAACGAAAGCCTGGGGCGTTTGTCCTTGCTTTTATGCAAAGCAACCTTATTCATTGCGATATACATTGTGGCAACTACCTCGGCAAGTTCGTGTGCATATGCACAGGTTGCCTCAAAAGAAGCCCCGGATGCTCTTGCCACGCTTAAGCGCTCAAGCATGATTCCCATGGCGGTAGGCATATTTCCACTATCTACCAGGCAAATTGAGCTTGAGATATCCGGATTGTTCTGACAAGCCTTTTTTGCCGTAGGAAGCGAATCAGAGAAATCTCCCCACACATGGAGCGAGAGGATCTTTTGTGCTCCGGACTCAAAAATACCCCGATAGAACTCGCCCACCTGGTTAGCATCTGAGCTTAGAGCTCCAGGTATTACAAAAACCCCCAGGGCTTCAAGCTGGGAAGCTTCAAGCCCACAGGGGTTATCGCAAACTATTGCAAAAGTTGAGCAGTCCGAAGACGCCACGGGTTACCTCCAGTAGCGGTCGATTGTCTGCTCGCGATCTGGACCAACGGTGATGATAGAAACGCGTACACCAGCAAGCTGCTCCAGGAAGTCAATGTAGTCCTTAGCCTCACGAGGCAGCTGATAGAAGTTGCGAACGTTAGAAATATCGCACTTCCAGCCAGGAAGAGTCTCGTATACGGGCTTTGCGTGATAGAAGACGCTCTGGTGCTCTGGAACGGTCTTGTAAATCTTGCCATCGCACTCATAAGCAACGCAGACCTTAATCTCGTCAAGGCAACCAAGAACGTCAAGCTTAGTAATTGCAAGGTCAGTGAGGCCATTGATACGAGCTGCGTAGTTAACAACTACGGCGTCATACCAACCGCAGCGACGCTTGCGACCGGTAGTTACACCGTACTCATGGCCAACTTCGCCGAGAAGATCGCCTGTCTCGTCAAAGAGCTCTGTTGGGAATGGACCAGAACCAACACGTGTGAGGTAAGCCTTTGCAATGCCCAAGACACGGTCGATGTTGGTTGGACCAACGCCGGAACCAGTAACCGCGCCACCAGCGGTGCAGTTAGAAGAGGTAACAAATGGATAGGTGCCGTGGTCAATATCAAGCATGGTTGCCTGAGCACCCTCGAAGAGAATGTTCTTACCAGCCTCAAGCTCTTCGTTGAGGAAGAGAGAAGACTCAACAATGTAAGGACGAATGCGATCTGCATAAGGCAGGTAGGTCTCGCAAATCTGGTCAACGGTATAGGTTGGAAGACCATACACAAGACTCAAGATTGGATTGGTGTACTCAAGTGCAGCCTCAAGCTTCTTGCGGAAGATTTTCTCGTCAAGCATATCCTGAATACGAAGACCAGTGCGATTCATCTTGTCCATATAAGTTGGGCCGACACCGCGCTTGGTGGTACCAATAAGATTCTTGCCCAGCTTTTTCTCGTGTACGCCATCAAGATCTTTGTGATAAGGCATAACAATGTGAGCGTTGCCGGAAATCTTAAGAAGATCGCAGGAAATACCCTTGCTCTCCAGCATGTCAATCTCGCCGAGAAGAACCTCTGGATCAACAATGCAGCCATTGCCAATAACTGGATAGGTATTCTCATACATAACGCCAGATGGAACCTGGTGAAGTGCAAGCTTTGTGTCTCCAGCAATTACCGTGTGGCCTGCATTTGCACCACCTGCGTAACGGCAAACAACGTCAAAATCTCCGGAAATGAGGTCGGTAACTTTACCCTTACCCTCGTCTCCCCACTGAGCACCAACAAGTACGGAAGCTGGCATAAGTTCTCCCCTATCGCAGCTATCTACAAACACGACCATTACATGACGGTTGCAACCTCTTTAGGGGTTGCTTCATAAGTATA
>CAUORV010000100.1:0-5095 GCA_963507085.1 uncultured Atopobium sp. | reverse complement strand
AAGTCAACGGCTTATAAAGCGATTGAAGCAAGTTTTAGACAAAAAAAGAGTCTTTAGTCTAATCTGTCACTAATCTGTCCTTAAATCTCTTTACAGAGCCTCTCAGATACCAAATATTACTGTTTAAACAATGAAATTTCTCTGTGCCGAGTTGATTTTGGCGATTTCATAGTAAAATACCTATATCATTCCGCTCACAATTGAAGAGAGGACTTACGTGGCAAAAGAAAATAAGTATGACGGTACAGAGATTAAGATCCTTGAAGGCCTTGAGGCTGTTCGTAAGCGTCCAGGTATGTATATTGGTACAACTTCAGCTTCTGGTCTGCATCACCTTGTTTGGGAGATTGTAGATAACTCAGTCGATGAGGCAATGGCTGGTTATTGCTCCAAAATTAAGGTAACCGTTCATCCAGATAACTCTATTTCTGTTGAAGATAATGGTCGTGGTATTCCTGTAGACCTTCATCCCCAGAAAAAGATTCCAACTCTTGAGGTTGTTCTTACTATCCTTCACGCAGGTGGTAAGTTTGATAACAACGCTTATAAAGTCTCCGGTGGTCTTCACGGCGTTGGTGTTTCTGTTGTAAACGCTCTTTCAAAGAAACTTGTTGCGCAGGTTAAGCGTGATGGCAAAATTTACGAGATGGTCTTTGAGCGCGGTAAAACCGTTCAGAAGATGAAGGAAATTGGTACTTCAAAATCTAACGGTACTACCATTACTTTCTGGCCAGATGACATGATCTTTGAGACCACTACGTATAACTTTGACACACTTCGTGACCGTCTCCAGGAAACCGCATTCCTTAACAAGAACCTTAAAATTACTCTTGTTGATGAGCGTGAGCTTACTCCTCGTCAGGTTGATTTCCAGTATGCTGGCGGCATCATCGATTTTGTTAAATACCTTAATGACGAGAAAACCGTTTTACCAGGACTTTCTCGCCCTATCTATATTGAAGGTAAGTCAGACCCTGACGCTCCAATGTCTCAGATGGGTGAGGTAGAGGTTGCTATTCAGTGGAATACTGAATTCAGTGATAGAACTCTTTCTTTTGCTAACGATATTTTTACTGAGGAAGGCGGAATGCACCTTGAGGGCTTCCGTACTGCTCTTACTAAAGTAATAAATGATTACGGCACCAGGCAGGGAATTCTTAAAGAGAAAGATCCTAAGCTTGAGGGTGGCGATATTCGTGAGGGTTTAACTGCAGTTATTTCAGTTAAACTTCCAGATCCTCAGTTTGAAGGTCAGACAAAGGCAAAGCTTGGTAGTTCTTACATGAGAACTCTTACCAACAAGATTGTTACTCAGGGCCTCTCAGAGTACCTTGAAGAGCATCCAAACCAGGCAAAAGAGATTCTTAAAAAAGCATCTCAGGCTGCAAAAGGTCGTCTTGCTGCTCGTAAAGCTCGTGAAGCAACACGCCGTAAGGGACTTCTTGAGACCGCAGCACTTCCTGGTAAACTTGCAGATTGCTCCGTACGTGATCCGGAGATGACTGAGCTCTTCATAGTCGAGGGTGACTCCGCAGGTGGTTCTGCAAAGATGGCACGCGACCGTTCTATCCAGGCAGTTCTTCCGCTTCGCGGAAAGATTTTGAATGTCGAGCGCGTACAGGCTCACCGTGCGCTTTCTTCTGACACCATCACTTCCTTGATTACTGCTATTGGTACTGGTGTTGGTGATGAATTTAATATTGAGAAAGCTCGTTATCACAAGATTGTCATCATGACCGATGCTGATGTTGACGGCTCTCACATTAGAATTCTTCTGCTTACCTTCTTCTATCGTTACATGAAGCCAATGATTGACGCAGGTTATATCTACGTTGCTCAGCCTCCTCTGTATCAGATTAAGCCAAAGGGTAAAAAGAACGGTAAATACATCTATACCGATGAAGAACTTGCTCTTGAGACAAAGAAGTTCGAGGACAACACCAAGTTCACTATTCAGCGTTATAAGGGTCTTGGTGAGATGGACCCAGAGCAGCTTTGGGCAACCACTATGGAGCCAAAGAACCGCATTCTTCTTAAGGTAACCATCGATGATGCTCTTGCAGCTGATCGCGCGGTCTCTGACCTTATGGGCAACCAGGTTGAGAAGCGTAAAGACTTCATCCAAACACATGCAAAAGACGTCCGCTTCCTGGACATTTAATGGTTTCTCGCTAAATCATTAGACAGAAAATGAAAGGGTAACTTGTGGCAGACGATAAAAATATGAATGACGATCTTTTTGGTGCAGATGAGGACCAAGACCTCGATGCACAAAACGATATGGATGAAGAATACGAAGACGATGAGGTAGAAGAAGACTCCGATGAGTTTGATCCAGAGACTGGAGTAAATCTCATAACCGGAGAGACTTCACACATCATCTCTGATGAGGCTGGTACCCGTCTTGACCTCTCTGACATTCACGGTGGCACCCTTAAGCCAACCGACTTGTCCTCAGAGATGAAGACTTCCTTCCTTGAGTATTCCATGTCCGTTATTGTTGCTCGTGCACTTCCAGATGTTCGAGACGGCCTTAAGCCTGTTCACCGCCGTATTTTGTACGCAATGAGCGAGGCTGGCATTACGCCAAACCGTCCACATAAGAAGTCTGCATGGGCAGTCGGTGAAGTCATGGGTAAGTACCACCCACACGGTGACTCCGCTATTTATGACTCCATGGTCCGTATGTCTCAGGATTTCTCGATGAGACTTCCTCTGATTGATGGTCACGGAAACTTTGGTTCTATCGACGGCGATCCACCAGCAGCAATGCGTTATACCGAGGCACGCCTTACCAGAAGTGCTATGGAGATGCTGGCAGAGCTTAACAAGAACACCGTTGATCTTCAGTCAAACTATGATGAGTCTCTGACAGAGCCAGCAGTTCTTCCTGCTCGTTTCCCAAATCTTTTGGTTAACGGTTCTTCAGGTATTGCAGTTGGTATGGCTACCAACATTCCTCCTCACAACCTTGGTGAGGTAACTAACGCTGTCTGCATGATGATTGAGAACCCTGACGTTACCACTGAGGAACTCATGACCGTTCTACCTGGTCCTGACTTCCCAACAGGCGGCATCATCATGGGTACTCAGGGCATCAAGGACGCCTACGAGACTGGACGTGGATCTATCACCGTCCGCGCTAAGGTTCACGTTGAGCAAGTCAAGAGTGGTCGCCAGCGCCTTGTTGTTACCGAGATTCCTTACCAGGTTAACAAAGGTCTTCTTCAGGAGAAGATTGCTCAGGCAGTCAACGAGAAGAAAATCGAAGGCATCTCTGACATGCGCGACGAGTCCAACCGTAAGGGTATGCGCATCGTCTTGGATCTCAAGCGTGATGCTGTTCCACAGGTTGTTCTGAATAACCTGTACAAGAAGACTCAGCTTCAGTCCAATTTTGGCATCATTGACCTGGCCTTGGTTGACGGTGTTCCTCGTACCCTTTCTCTTCGCGAGATTCTTCGTCACTACATTGATCACCAGATTGATGTTGTACGCCGTCGTACTGAGTTTGACCTGGATAAGGCTCAGAAGCGCGTCCATATTTTGGAAGGCCTTCTGACCGCAGTTGATAACATCGACGAGATTGTCCACATCATCCGCAGCTCGCAGGATGATGCTGAGGCAAAGAAGCGCATGAACGAGCGTTTTGGCCTGGATGAGATTCAGGGCGAGGCAATCCTTCAGATGCGTCTGCGTCGCCTCACTGGTCTTGCTCGTCAGGATCTTGTTGACGAGATTTCCCAGCTCAGACTTGATATTGCCTACTACGAGGATCTTCTCGCCCACGAGGAAAAGATTCTGGCTGTTATTGCTGATGAGCTCCGAGAGATTTCCAACCGCTATGCTGACAAGCGTCGTACGCAAATCTCTGACCAGGACATTCAGAACCTGGACGTCGAGGATCTTATCGCTGAAGAGGATATGGTTGTCACCGTCACTCACGCTGGCTATGTAAAGCGCGTTCCTGTTGAGATTTATCGCTCCCAGAAGCGCGGCGGCAAGGGCGTACAGGGCGTTTCTCTCAAAGAGAACGACTTTGTCGAGAACCTCTTTGTTGCTTCTACCCATGATTACGTGCTGTTCTTTACCAACTTTGGTAAGGTGTACCGCCTCAAGGTCCACGAGCTTCCTGTTGGTAACAGAACTACTAAGGGTAGCGCCATCATCAACGTCATCGAGACGCTTGCAGAGGGCGAGAAGGTCAAGGCAGTTATTACTACCCGCGACTTCCCAGAAGACAACTACCTGATGTTTGCTACTAAGCAGGGAATGGTCAAGAAGACAGCAATGTCTGAGTATGACCGTACCCGTAAGGACGGCCTCATTGCAATCAACCTTAAGGATGGCGACGAGCTTGTTAATGTTCGTCGTGTCCACCCAGGTGACAAGGTTGTTCTGTGCTCCTCCGACGGCAAGGCAATTCTGTTTGACGAGGCAGAGGCAAGAAGCATGGGCCGTGGTACCTCTGGCGTTCGTGGTATCACGCTCAAGGGCAATGCAACTATGCTTGGCATGGAGATTACCAACGGCAATGGCGACCTCTTTGTTATTACCGAGAAGGGCTACGGAAAGCGCACCGCAATTTCTGAGTACCCAGTCCACAAGCGTGGTGGCCAGGGCGTCTTTACCATCACAATGACGGAGAAGAAGGGTAACCTGGTTGCCTGCCGCGTTGTTGGTCCTCAGCACGAGATTATGATCATGTCCGAGGAGGGCGTTGTAATCCGCGTCAAGGCTGGCGACATCTCCAAGCTGGGCCGCTCTACGCAGGGCGTCAAGGTTATGAACCTCTCCGGTAGCGACGTTGTTTCTGCTGTTGCTCGTATGGTTGCCAACAAGAAGAAGGCTCCTAAGCACGCAGAGAACCAAGGCATGCTTGATCTGATGGCCGCCGGTGCTCGTGATGCTGATGAGGCAGAGTCCGTTGACCTTGGAGATGAAGAGGAAGTACTGGACGATTCACTGCTGGATGATGACGAATAAGCATTTCAGCTATACGTAATTTGAAGAGCTCAAGGGGTAATTCCCTTGGGCTCTTTTCGTTTACCGAGAAAATCAGCACGCTAACGGTAATGATTTTTATATAAAAGAT
>CAUORV010000099.1:0-5123 GCA_963507085.1 uncultured Atopobium sp. | reverse complement strand
ACCCGCATATGAACTGCCTCCCATTTCTTATGTCCAAGAAATGGGAGGCAGTTCAGGATACGAGGGCTTTTGCTTTTTGGCTATGCTAAACCGTTTAGTTGAACTTAACAACCTTCTGAGCCACACGATAGCCACCAATGGTGACTGTCTTACCAATCTTGCCAGGAAGGTTTGTAGCAGTACCTACAAGGCCATAGCGAGCCTTGCGGTACATCTTCTTATCGTAAGCGCGAAGCTCATCCCAGAGCTCCTCAAGCTGGTCCATAGCATCTTCACGGTCACTCATCTTAGAGAAGACTGAGCAAATTGCCATGATGATAGTGAAGTAGCTCATCATGTACGTCTGAAGACGTGGAGAAGAGATATCATCGTAGATGTGATATGCATGCATCATATTACGAGCAACACGCCAGTAGTGATCAACGCGACTTGTTAAGACCTTCTCGTTAACTGATTGATCGTCTCGACCAATGAAATAACGATACAGGTCAACGTCAACGTAGTAGATAGTCTTTACCTTAGGGAATGGAACATAGGCGTAGACGTTATCTACATAGAAAGTGTGTTCAGGCATCTGAATATTTGCAGAGCGCAGAACTTCAACGCGGTACGTAATTGCATGCATCAGAAGGTACTGAGACAGCTTGAAGCGGCCAATCTCGTCCCAACCAATAATCTTGTTGGTAGGAACAGCGTCGCGATAGTCTACAAAGTTCTGGGTGTTGTCCTCAACGTGCTCGTAGACGTAGTTAGAGAGAACCAGGTCAACGGGATTGTCAGAGGCAATAAAGGTACGAAGCTGCTGAAGGAAAGTCTTCAGAGCATCGCCATCTACCCAGTCATCTGAGTCAATGTTTTTGAAGTACACACCATCAGCATGAGAAACGGCCTTCATAACAGCTATGCCGTGGCCGCCGTTTTCTTGATGAACTGCTTTGATGATGTTTGGATGACGCTCCTGCCAAGCGTCAGCTTTAGCAGCAGTGTCATCTTTTACAGAACCATCATCAACAATAACAATCTGCACGTCATCAGCGTAATCAGAGCCCTCAAGAATTGACTCAATGCAGTGATCCATGTACTCCGAAGAGTTATAGCATGGAATACCAAAAGTGATTGTCTTTTTCATGCAAGCTCCCTATGCCTGATGAGCAATAAGCTCGTCAGAAAGTTCCAGTGCAGAAGCAACAACGCCATCCATATCGTAGTAACGATACTCAGCAAGGCGACCAACTGCGTGGAAGTTCAGAATGCCAGAAGTGCGCTCCTTGTAAGAACGATAGAGCTCCTGATTTTCTGGCTCGAGAATAGCGTAATAAGGGGTCTGACCACTCTCTGGAACATATGCGTGTGAATACTCACGCATGATGGTTGTTTTACCAGGAAGAACCTGACCAGTCATATTCTTGAACTCAGTGATACGAGTAAAGTCCTCACTGGTGGTGTAATTGACGGTACCAACAGGCTGGAACTGATCTTGGTCAAACGTCTCAAACTGCATATCAAGCGTACGATATGGCAGAGCGCCCTGATCAAGGTTGAAGAGCTCATCCAGAGGGCCGGTGTAAATTACCTCACCTGCAAATGGTTTCTCGCAAACAGCCACGTTAGAAGCGGTGAGCTTCATAATGTCGCGAACATCAACATCTAGGAAGACATCAATCAAATCATGGTCAAGCATGTTCTCAAAGAGCTTGGTGTAGCCCTCTTTTGGCATGCCCTGATAGGTTGCACCTGGGAAGTAACGATCATCATCGCCGACAAAGATTGGAACGCGACCTGTGATGGACTTGTCAATCTGGTCTGGAGTCTTTCCCCACTGCTTCATAGTGTAGTGCAGGAAGACGTTCTCATAAACATAGTCAGCAATCTCTTCCAAATCTGGATCGTTCTTCTCGCGAAGCTCCATGATAGGAACTTTGACGTTCTCACCAAACGTAAGAACCAGCTTCTGATAGAGTTTCTCGCCACGCTCCTCTCCAAAGGCAAGCTTCAAAGACTGGTGGTTAAAAGGAACAGGCATCAGCTGGCCGTTAATATTGGCTAAAACTTTGTGCTGGTAGTCAGTCCACTCGGTAAAGCGCGAGAGGAACTGGTGAACGCGGTCACTCATGGTGTGATAGATGTGTGGACCGTACTCGTGAACAAGAACGCCCGCGTCATCAAGGCGATCGTAAGCGTTGCCGGCAATGTGGTTTCTGCGCTCAAAGATTGCTACCTTTGAATTGCAGTTTTCTGCCATACGACGAGCAACAACTGCACCTGCATAGCCAGCTCCAACAACAATAACGTCGTAGTTGTCAGGGTTAAAACCGGCAGGAAGACCATGATTGATAGACATGTAAACCTCCATGTGCGCCTAAGTGCGCAGGATTTGTATGTGAAACTTCACTCATTTTAACACGTGGCCATAAAGTGAGTCATGCGGGGCGCAAAGCTCTGCCGTTAGGCGTAAAATGTTCAATTGTGTGAAAATGCATTTCTTGGCTTTTTGTGTCTGGCTTTTGTACAAACAACAAGTTGAGAAGTGCAAAATTCAACGAGGCACAGATGTCAAAATATGATTGGAGCACGACACATGAGCAAGTTTCTTGACCGTATGAAAGAAACCGCTAAGTCCGACGTAAAGACTATTGTTCTTCCAGAGGGCGAGGACCAGCGTACCATCGATGCAGCTAAGAAGATTGTTGCAGAGGGTATTGCAAAGGTCATTATTCTTGGCGATCCTGAGCAGATTGATGTTCCAGGTGCAACTGTAGTAGATCCTGCTACTGACGAGCGTCATGAGGCATATGCTCAGAAGTTTGCTGAGCTTCGTGCTCGCAAGGGCGTCACCATTGAGGAAGCTCGCAAGCAGATGAACGACGCTACCTACTTTGCAACCATGATGGTTAAGATGGGCGATGCTGACGGTCTGGTTTCTGGCGCTTGCCACTCTACCGCAAACACCCTAAGGCCTGCACTGCAGATCATCAAGACTGCTCCTGGTACCAAGCTTGTTTCTGCATTCTTTATCATGAGCACCACTACTGACTTTGGTGAGGACGGCACCCTGCTCTTTGCTGACTGCGGCCTCAACATTGACCCATCTGCAGAGGAGCTCTCCGAGATTGCTCTTGCTTCCGCCGATTCTTGGCGCGCATTTATGAGCGATGAGCCTCGCGTTGCTATGCTCTCCTACTCCACCATGGGCTCTGCTGGCGGCGCAACTGCCGAGAAGGTCCAGGAGGCCACAAAGCTTGCTCACGAGAAGAACGCTGAGCTTGCACTCGACGGCGATCTTCAGCTTGACGCAGCTCTTGTTCCTGAGGTTGGTAAGCTCAAGGCTCCATTCTCTAAGGTTGCAGGAAACGCAAACATCCTGGTCTTCCCTAACCTTGAG
Source organism: uncultured Atopobium sp. (assembly GCA_963507085.1). Classification (GTDB taxonomy): domain Bacteria; phylum Actinomycetota; class Coriobacteriia; order Coriobacteriales; family Atopobiaceae; genus Lancefieldella. The sequence goes on along the minus strand of CAUORV010000099.1, from coordinate 1,741 downwards.
GCTGGAAACATTGGCTACAAGCTTGTTCAGCGCTTCAGCGGTGCTGAGGCATACGGCCCAATCCTTCAGGGCATTGCTCGTCCTGTCAACGACCTCTCCCGTGGTTGCTCCGCTGACGATATTGTTGGTGTTGTTGCAATCACTGCTGTTCAGGCTCAGATGGCAGACAACAACTAGGCTTTCTTTACATCTAACTTGGTATACTAAGCCAGTCTCAAAAGAGGCTGGCTTATTCTTTAGCTGGAGGCATCTATGTCTGAAATTGTTTCTATTTCTAACGGCTCTCTTACCGCTTCAATTGACACCATGGGCGCGCAGCTCATGAGCTTGCAAAAAGGTGAGTCCGAATACCTCTGGCAGGGAGATTCCAACTGGTGGCCAAGACGTGCTCCCATTCTCTTCCCCATTGTTGGCGTTCTCAAAGACAGCAAAGCAGAGTCTGCGGAAGGCACCATCTCTCTTGCTCGTCATGGACTTGCTCGCCTCAACCAGTTTGAGGTTGTCGAGCAGAGTACCTCTTCTGTAACGCTCCAGCTAAAAAGTACCGAAGAGACTCGCAAGTCTTATCCCTATGACTTTGAACTTAGGCTGATCTTCTCGGTAGATGGCGATACGTTGACGCAAACGTATAAGGTCACTAATCCTGCAAACGTTGTACTGCCGTTTACCCTTGGCGCTCACCCAGCGTTCAACATTCCGATCCCTGGTGTTGAGGCAACCTCTTTGGACCAGTATCACCTCTTATTTACGCGCTCCTGGACCAGCTACGGTCCTTCCATTACCGACGATGGACTTTGTGACTACGCAACACCACAGAAGCTTATCGTGAACTCTGATACGCTTCCCCTGTCTTGGGAGCTTATTGATCGCGAGAAGACCATCACACTTGAAGACGTCCCTGATAGACGTATTACACTTGCGGCTAGCACAGAAGCTCCTTCTGAGGCTCATGGCATTCAGATGGATTTTGAAGGCTTTGATTATCTGGGCATTTGGAGTGCTGCTCCTGGTTGTCCATTTGTTGCTCTTGAGCCATGGTGCGGCATTGCAGATACCGTTGATACAGACGGTGTCTTTGAGCATAAACCAGGCATTATAAGCCTTGAACCTGGCCAAAGTATAGCTAAAACATTGAATATCAGGGTCTTCTAATGCACATTAGAAGAGCTGCTGCTAAAGACCTCTGCGCTGTTGCAGATTTGTACGACATAGGTCGTCAGACTATGTATCAGCAAAATAACACGTTTCAATGGAATGAGAACTATCCTCTTTTAGAAGACGCTGTTGCTGATTATGAAAGATGTGGTCTTTTTGTAGTCGCTGAAGATGAAACATCTGAAGAAATTATTGGTTGTTTTTCGCTCTTACCCGGTCCTGACGAGGCATACGTCAATATTGCTGAAGGCGCTTGGATAAACAGCCTGGATTACGTTGTTATTCACCGAGTGGCTGTTAAATATACAGGTCACGGAATTGCCTCTTTTATATTCAATTGGATTTGCGAAAACTATTCAAACGTTCGCGCAGATACTCATGAAGCAAATGTCGCTATGACTACGACGCTTACACATGCTGGTTTTGTGTATTGCGGCAAGGTAGTTGGACACGATAAAACACCTCGTGACGCATTTCATTTTGTAGCCTAATAGACAGCGAGAAACGCTTTGAACAAAAAGAGAGCCTGTGAATGAACTGCCTCCCATTTCTTGGACACGAGAAATAGGAGGCAGTTCAAAACACA
>CAUORV010000098.1:0-5175 GCA_963507085.1 uncultured Atopobium sp. | reverse complement strand
AAAACGGTGCACCTCTCGATGCACCGTCATACGTTTACTTTTTTGCTGCCTTGGTAGATTTGGTGCTCTTAGTACTTTTACGAGCGCCTCTACGCGGGGCAGTTTTCTTTTCTTTACCAGGGCAATCATAATTTGGACAAAGCTTCCAAGGACCACGCTGAGTAGCAACAACCACCATAGGAGCACCGCAGTCTGGGCAGACCTCATCGGTCTTCTCGAGCTTTCCGCGAGCAGGCAGAGGATAGCTGGTCTCGCACTCCTCGTAGTTGGTGCAGCGAATAAAGCGCTTGCCCGTACGCTCTGACTTATGAGCTACCAGATCCCCATGCTTGCCATTTGCCTTACAGGTTGGGCACTCGCCCACAATAAGATCCGGCTCCGCATTGGTAGGGCACGCTGGATTGATGCAAGTCTCATACGCGCGCTGTCTAAACGGCTGAACCTTTACGCGAGGAGCACCGCACTCTGGGCAAACACCAGCCTCTCCCTCAAGCGGCTCTACGCGTCCCTGAGGCAGTGGATAGGTAACATCACAGTCTGGCCAACCCATGCAGCCCACAAAGCTTCCACGAGTCTTCAGAGAGCTCTTAGCAACCAAGTCTTTGCCGCACTTAGGGCAGGTTCCCACCTTTGCGTCAGCAGTAACCGCATCTGCAATGGCCTCAGACAGGTCTTCTTTGTGGTCAATGAGCGTATCAATCATACCTGCAAGCAAAGCTCTTGAGTGGGTAACAACACCATCACGCGTATCTTTACCCTCGGCAACGCTTGTCATATCGGACTCAAGTTCTGCCGTCATATCAGGTGAGGTAATGTGTGGTGCAAACTGCGAAAGCGCATCAACAATTGCCATACCAAGCTGGCTAGGCTCAACAGGATCGTTTTTGAGGTATTTACGCTGGTAAAGCGTATCAATGATAGAAGCACGCGTAGACTTTGTACCAAGGCCTCGCTTCTCCATCTCTTGAATTAGTTTGCCCTGGCTGTAGCGAGCAGGTGGCTCTGTCTGCTTAGCATCAAGCGACAGAGACTGAATGGAGACAATCTCTCCTTCGCCCACATCAGGAATCTGATCGTCCTTCTTAAGGCCAAAGGGATAAATCTCTCTAAAGCCTGGCTCAGCCAGTACGGTTCCATTTGCAACAAAGGGCTGACCAGCAACATCAAGCGTGATCTTAGTGCCGCTCATAGTAGCTGGACCCATAAGGGTTGCGAGGAACCTTCGAGCAATCAAGTTATAGAGCTTCCAAGCTGCAGGCTGCAAAGCATCTGGATTTGCTGCCGATGTTGGATAAATTGGTGGGTGGTCAGTAGACTCCTGCTTGCCTCGAGTAGCGTGAAGCTTTGGCTGACCCAAAAGCTTTTTGCAGGTAGGAGCATACTGAGGAACTGCAGATAATGTACGAACACAATCCTTCAAGTCAAGCGAACTTGGATAGACCGTGTTATCAACACGTGGGTATGAAATCAAGCCGTCCATGTACAAAGACTCTGCCAAACGCATAGTTCTAGCTGGCGAGATACCCTCTGCAGCTGCAGCTGCCTGGAGCGACGTAGTGTTAAATGGGGCTGGTGGCTGCTGCTTTCTGCTACGAGACTCAATCTCGACAACCGTTGCCTGCGTTTGATCCTTAACAACAGCGTAAGTTGCATCTGCTTCTGCCTGATCCCAGAATCTTGCGGTCTGGTGAACCATCTTAAAGGTTGCTTCCGCATCATCTTCAGGGGCAGCAACGCCAGAAATGACCCAATAATCTTCTGGCTTAAATGCCAGGCGCTCACGCTCGCGTTCAACAACAAGTGCCAACGTAGGAGTCTGAACACGACCAGCAGAGCGCGTATTGCCCAGACCTCCAAAGCGTGCGGTGGTCAGATAACGGGTTAGTACGGCACCCCAGATGAGGTCGATATACTGTCTGGACTCGCCTGCCGCAGCCAGGTTGTAATCAAGGTCTACCAGGTTATTGAAGGCAGTCTCAATCTCTGTCTTGGTAAAGGCGGAATAGCGAGCACGGAATACAGCCAAGTTAGGGTTAACCGAGAGAACCTGAGCAAGCGCATCAGAACCAATAAGCTCACCTTCGCGGTCAAAGTCTGTACCGATGATGACAGACTCTGCCTTCTTAGCAAGATTCTTGAGGGCGCGAATAATCTCTTTTTCTGCAGGTTGTTTATCTACAGGAGCCCAAATCAAATAAGGCAAGCTGGGGATTTTCCAACCCTTAAGGTCAACGCCGTCTGCCATAAAAGGCTTGCGCTTAACCTTGTAAGGAGGACGCTCAAGACCATCTGGAACGTCTGCAGGAAGGTGCTCCCCTTCTGCAGTTTCTCCGTACCAACCCTCTTCCTTGTCAAACTTGAGAGCCAAAGGAAAATCCGGCTGCAGAATATGACCTCGAAGACCAATAGCAACATGGTCTTCTCCGCCACGTCTAAAACGATAAACAGGAGTGTTGTATACCTTGTCTGTCTCAGGCTTACCCGATTCAGACAGAAGGCGAGCAATCTGCTGCGCTGCGTCGTTTTTCTCGGTAACAACTAGAATCAAAGAACAACACTCTCCAAATTAAAAAGCGGAATTACTAGATTTTGTCCAGCTCATGCTGCTCATAGTCCTCGCGACTCCACTTAAGAGCAGCTTTGCCATCGCGGGCAATAATGACGTAACGAGCAACAGCCAGAGCAACTTCGTACAGCAAGATAAGAGCTGCAAACATCAAAATCATGGTGACAGGTGATGCATCAGGAGTGACAACTGCAGAGAGGATCATCAGTCCAACGTAAACGTAGCGCCACTGCTCACGCATATCCTTGTAAGGAACAAGGTGAAGAATAGCCAGGTAGAAGATAACCAGAGGAAGCTGGAACGCAACACCAAAACCAATCTCAAACATCATAATAATGTTGAGGTAATCGCTTGCCTCATTAATGGTTCCTGCAAATTCCTGCGACTGGCCAATCATCCAACCAATTGCGGTGTTCAAAATGATGAAGTAGCAGAACAGCATACCCAAGAAGAACAGGGTAATCATAGCGGCTACGGTAGGTACAACCCACTTGCGCTCTTTGGCGTTAAGCGCAGGCAAGAAGAACGCCATAATCTCCCAGATGATAATAGGTGTACAAATAATCACCGAGAAGAAGAAAGCCACCTTAAACCTGATACTAAAGCCGCCAAGGACCGAGATAACCGTAAGCTTGCCGTCGGTTAAAAACTCCCTGATAGGATCAATCAAAATCTCAATCAGTGCAGGTGTAGCAAAATAAATAATGATTGCGGTAACAAAAAGCGATACCACCACAATGGTCACACGACGGCGGAGTTCTCCCAGGTGATCAAAAAGTGGCATACGAGCTGGAGTAATAGGCATTACACGCGAAAGCTGGACTTATGCGTCCTGGCTTTCTCCCTCCTCTCCAGCAACTTCTTCTTTCTTGTCTTCTGCTATGGAGCGAGAAGAACGTGCAGATCCAAGGTTATAGAGGTCTTTTGCAGATGGAGCGGCAGCAGGAGTTTCTTCTGCTGCCTGAGGTGCCACGTGCTCGGTTACCTCTGTGGAATCATCGGAGAAAGCAACAGAAGAGGTAGCTTGTGGTGCAGATGTAGGAGCCTCGTCAGTAGAAGCAGCTTCTGCCTGCTCAGCCTCCTGGGTCTGCTCGGCCTGCTTGCTCTGTTCAGCCTTCTCAGCAGCAGCCTTCTCAGCTGCCTCACGCTCTTCCTTGAGGCGAGCACGACGCTCAGCAAAGGTCTCCTGGTGATCTGTATCCTCGCGGTCAGCATCAGATGCAGCATTTTTGAGCTGCTCGGAGCGCTTGGGTTTCTCGTGAAGTGCATCCGCTGCAGGATCAAGTAAGTCTGCACGGACAACTTTATTAAAGCCTTCTTGAGCGTTCTGGAACTGTCTGAGAGCACGGCCAAGCGTGCGGCCCATACCAGGTAATTTATCAGGACCAAATACTAAAAATGCAAAGAGCAGAATTAGTACGAGCTCTGTTTCTCCAATGCCAAACACAAGCGATACCTTTCTGGAACAAACATAAACAAGCTCTTTGAACCGTTTCTCAAAGAGCTTGCAAGTTACCAAACCTACTTGCGAACGTTAAGGTCTTTATCAACCCCAAGAAGCGTAAAGACACGCTCCACGTTTTTCTGAGGGTTTGCAACAACAAGCACGGAACCACTCTCTTGTGCTCGATGTGCAGCGCCCACTAAAACGCCAATGCCCGTCGAATCAATATAAGCTACCTCAGCAAAATCAGCTTCAACTTCTTTTGCTCCATCGGCGAGCGCAGTATCCAAAGCATCACGAAGCTCGGAGGCGTTTGACACGTCTACCTCACCCTCAATGCGAATAATGGCCTTTGTATCTGTAATTTCAGAGCTTATCTCTAGTGCCATAACTCCTCCTTACTTGGTGTTATTTGAAGAGGTAGAGGTGTTTCCGTTTAATGCATCAAGAACTTTCTGTGCATTATCCCTCACACCGGCGCTATTATCGGAATCCTTTTCAATTGCCTTCTGCAGTGCCTCTTTTGCAAGATCTACTTGATCAGTAACACGATACATCATTCCCAAATTAAGCCAACCGTTAGCATAATCTGGAGAGCGATCCGTTACTGCCTTAAGTGCCTCAACAGCACCTGTTTGATCTCCTGCGTAGAACTGTGCAATTGCCCTATCAACACGGACTTCATCAGAATCATTTGAAGCAAGATACGTATCGTACTCAGCAATTGCTTTGTTAATCAGCTGCAAAGACTGCTTCTGAACAGAGTCATCTTGAGAAGAACTCTTAAGCGCCATTCCCCAACCTAAATAGGTACGAGCCAAATCAAGATGTGCTGGTAGATTATCTGGATTGGACTGAATAGCAGACTCTTTTTCTTCTGCTTGCTTCTGATAGACCTGGTTAATAGCCTCAGGAGAATTTTGCTGAGTCTGATGCTGCTTTTGCGAGTTAGAGAAAATGCTGGCAAGAGAAGGCAGCATCATAGAAATAGCAATAAAGAGCGAGAATACGCCAATAGCAATCTTCATGCCTGTAGAAGGACCTGGCTTTTTAGGAGCCTCATCGGGCTTGCGGTCCTTTGCCTTCTTTTTTGCTGTCTGGTTTGCCATAGCAACCAGCTCTTTTTCTGCCTTCTGTTCTGGTGTAAGTTCTGGCTTTGAAGTAT
>CAUORV010000097.1:0-5242 GCA_963507085.1 uncultured Atopobium sp. | reverse complement strand
CTAATACTTTCTGTGCGTGATCTATATAGGTCCTTAGCTGTTCTAAATCATCACTGGTAACAACATTCTGTCTTTTGCAAAACACTTCTGTTAGATAATCAGACTGGATAGTTAAGCCCTTATAATCCTTGTCATTTTTATCATGCAAAGCAAAATATGGCTTGAACATCATTGCTTCCAAAGCTATTAAGAAAACCCAAGATGAGTCATTAGAATCGTCGATCGAACTCTTAAGAGAATCATAAAGAGTTGCTTCGTCCATTAAATAATCTGTATCAACTTGATAGGAAAATTGCATCATCTCTGTGAACTTATTGGTCCACTCATTCAACCATTCAAGTTTTTTAGCAGCCCTTTTATCATGCTTTTCTTTTTCAATATCATAGAGAACAATTTGTCTGATAAGCGAATAAAGAATTTGAGCTTTCGCATCATCTAATTTTAAACAACTCAATTTTGAGACATCGAGTTCATACCTATCTTCAGCGGATTCTCCTCGCTCTAATTTCCTAGTATTTTGTATAGCTATAAAATCATTTCTGCATGCTATTACAAAAACCGCTATACCCACGTAATTTATACGCAAAAAGAACTCTTCTGCGGTTTTCTCCCTGGGAGCAGCCATTACTCCAGCGGCTACTATATCGATTCCTGTAAATACTGCGCTCGATACAGTAATCATGCGTAAAACTGCAGGTGTATTCCATGGAAGAATATCTTCTGGAGCTATTCGACTCAAATCGCGGATACTTTGGATATTAAGATCTTTGATTTCCATTGTCAGTCTTCGACAAAAATAAAATCCTCTTACAACACATTGATTAATAATTACTGGAATTGCTTGTCTTGCAATTTCGCCAAGGATACCAATTTCCATTCTTAAATCAAATGGAGCTTCTGTACCCTTAATAATTTTGCCAAGTGCATCTCTCTTAGCCAAAAATGTTCCATTAAACAACTTGGAGATAAATTGTCTAAAATTACCCTTATCATTTGCTGAATTTTTGAAAATTGGTAGTGCTGATAGCTCTTTTATTAGAGAAACTATAGGACCAGGGATTCCCGTTCCTTTGCCAAATGTTCCACCAGAACCAGCCATGTCGCTAACCATATGGAAAAACCATTCAATAACACCAAATATTATTTTCTCCTGAATGTTTTTTCCAATATATTGCTTATGAGATTCTGGAATGGGAACAACTAATAAGTTTCCTTCAGTGTCAGTTCCAATTGATAACTCAGTAAATTGAGTAAAAATAGATGCAGCACATCCGCCGATGCTAAAGTGGTGAGAAAAATCACGAAAGTGATGTTGGCGCCCGCCTCCAAAATCATTTATATTTCCATCAGCAGCCATAGGATGACTATTTTCTAAATAAGCTATTGCTTCTTTTAAGTTATCTCCTCTATAACCGTCGGCTTGAGCAATTTTCACTACAAAATTATTAACCTGCTTTGTTCCCCATTCACTAGCACGTTCAAGAGAAAACTTGTCTGTAAATACAACGTCAATTACTCCAGCAATTACTCCACTTGAAACAGCAACAATGTAGTCAAGTTTATCTGCCTCATTTACATGTGACTCCCATTCAATTTGTTCACAAAGTCGTTCTGGAACAGTGGGTGTATCTTCCTTAGAAACTAAATTCGTTCTTAAGCTTGATGGAGCAGGCAATAATCGCTGATTTGGAGTTACGATATTATAAAGAACAATTGGATTATCAATATTAGCGTCCATTAGTACCATCCTTAATTGATAAAGAATTAAACCAAATCAACACTGCAAAGCAAAATAAACTAAATCGATTTCCTTTAATAGTAATACTCAGGAATACTAATCTACAGCTGATTTACTAACAGATTAATAAACCTGCATGTAAAAAGCCCTTCTCGCCAGGTGACGAGAAGGGCTTTGTTTGTGCGAGTTTGACGTGCGGTGATGCGCGGTTTGCGCACGGACACGCGTCAGAGGTCGTCGGAGCTCGGAACGCAATAGGCTGCCGGAGTTCGAAGCACTTACTTCAAAAACTCCTTGACGGATGCAAGGACGCTTGGAGTGTCCAGGCCGTACTTGGCAAGAACCTGAAGAGCTGGTCCGGACTCGCCATAGGTGTCCTGGACGCCGATGACCTTGACAGGAACAGGGGTGTTCTCGGAAAGTGTCTGGCAAACTGCACTGCCCAGACCACCGATGACGGAGTGCTCCTCAATAGTCACAACCTTGCCGGTCTTTGCTGCGGAAGCGGCGATCAGCTCAGTATCCAAAGGCTTGATGGTGTGAATGTTGATGACCTCGGCGTTTACACCCTCTGCTGCCAGCTGCTCGGCAACCTCAAGAGCCACAGGAACCATAAGGCCGCAAGCCACCAGCGTAACGTCGGTACCCTCCTTGAGGACAATACCTTTGCCCAGCTCAAAGCGGTAGTCAGGGTTGGTGTTGAACACAGGGACCGGAAGGCGACCAAAGCGCATGTAGACAGGGCCATCGTGGTCGTAAGCGGCCTTAACAGCAGCCTCAGCCTCAACAGCGTCGGATGGGATGATGACCGTCATACCAGGAATGGTACGCATAACAGCAATATCCTCATTGCACTGATGAGTAGCGCCGTCCTCTCCTACCGAGAGACCTCCGTGGGTAGCGCCAATCTTAACGTTTAGGTGAGGATAACCCACCGAGTTTCTGATCTGCTCAAACGCACGACCAGACGTGAACATTGCAAACGAAGTTGCAAAGACCTTGTGGCCCGTAGCTGCAACGCCAGCTGCCATGCCAATCATATTGGCCTCAGCGATGCCGCAGTCCACAAAGCGCTCAGGATACTCCTCGCCGTACTTGCCAGAACGAGTTGCCTCTGCCAAGTCAGCATCAAAGACCAGAAGGTCATCGTGCTCTTTACCAAGCTCTACCAGGGCTTTTCCGTATGCCTCTCTGGTGGCAATCTTCTGTACGTCTGCCATGTTATGCCACCTCTCCCTCAAGCTCTTTCATAGCCTGCTCGTATTGCTCCTGGTTAGGAGCCTTGCCGTGCCAGCCTACCTGGTTCTCCATGAAGGAGACACCCTTGCCCTTTACGGTGTGAGCAATGATGACGGTTGGCTGACCCTTGACGGTGCGAGCCTCGGCAAATGCAGCTGCAAGCTGGTCAAAGTCGTGTCCATCAGCTACATCAATAACGTGGAATTTGAACGCCTTGAACTTCTCGTCAATTGGGTTTGGTGTGTTGATCTGATCAAGCGAGCCGTCAAGCTGCAGGTTATTGTTATCAACAATAAGCGTGAGGTTATCAAGCTGGTGGTTACCCGCAAACATGGCAGCCTCCCAGACCTGGCCCTCTTCAATCTCGCCGTCACCCAGAAGCGCGTAGACGCGGTAGTCCTTGTTGAACTTCTTGCCGGCCAGCGCCATACCAACAGCGGTGGAAACGCCCTGGCCAAGGGAGCCGGTGCTCATATCAACGCCGGGGGTGTCGTTCATGTTAGGGTGACCCTGAAGGCGCGAGTTGAGCGCGCGGAAAGTCTTGAGCTCCTCCTTGGGGAAGAAACCGCGCTCAGCCAAAACGCCGTAGAGCGCTGGGGTAACGTGCCCCTTTGAGAGCACAAAGCGATCCCTGCAGGGGCAGTTAGGCATGGTGGGGTCTACGTGCATCTCCTTGAAGTAGAGATAGGTCAGGATTTCTGTTGCAGAAAGCGAACCACCAGGATGGCCGGATTTGGCCGTAAAGACCTGCGTGAGGATGCTTTTGCGCACCTCACGAGCAACCTGTTTAAGGTCGACGTCCATGTAATTTCCTTTCACGTATTGCGTGCGAGTCGGTGCTTACAGACCGAACTTCTCGCTAAGCTTTTCCTTCATCTCATCCTTATCAAGAATGTTGGAGAGAATGATCTTCTCGTCCTCTGGAATGTCAGCGATAAAATCCCCGAGGTCGCGGGCAACAATGAAGAGGTCAGCTGCACCAGGGGTGACGTCAGAAACGGTTGAGTGCTCAACCTCGACACCACTGACGCCCAGCTCGTTTAGGACATCCTGGATCTGCATCTCAACCATAAGACTGGAGCCAAGTCCACTTCCGCAACAACAAAGAATCTTCTGGATAGCCATAAGAACTCCTTTCAATTCACCACGCGTAACCTGTGGATTTACGTGGGTCTTCTGAGTTAAAAGTCGGGCCCCATCCAAGGACGAGGCCCGACCTAGATACCTAAATATTACCCTCATTCATTGCAGTCGCCTCGACGTATAACTGCAATTCTGTGAGCGGATGTTACTCGGCCTTCTGCTCTGCTGCCTTCTTAGGAGCAACAAGGTTGAAGATGATTGGGAGGCAGAAGCAGAGCACGCAAATGCCGGTAAGTACTGCACCCTGGACGTTCAGAGCAACGTTACCAAAGATCAGAGCCATGATAGAGAAGTCGGCGTCGGAGAAGGTAGCGGAGGTGAAGCCCATGAGGGTGAAGACTGGCATGCACAGTGCAGGCAGGAAGGTAATGAGCAGGCCGTGGACAAAGGAGCCAGCGATGCAGCCCTTGATGCCGCCCTCTGCGTTACCAAAGACACCTGCGGTTGCGCCACAGAAGAAGTGAGGAACAACGCCTGGGAGAATCAGGGCAATAGCTGCGACCTGTGCGTTAATGACACCAAGAATGAGCAGGCCAAGGATGCCGCCAACGAAGGAGCTCAGGAAGCCGATGATGACGGCGTTTGGAGCATAGGTGAATGCGATTGGGCAGTCGATTGCAGGCTTTGCACCAGGGACAAGCTTCTGAGCGATACCCTTGAATGCAGGAACAATCTCGCCAATGATCAGACGGACACCAGACAGAATGATGTAAACGCCACCAGCGAAGGAGAGGCCGCGGGTAAATGCCCAGACAATCCAGTTAGTGGTGGTCTCGGTACCAATGTTCAGCAGGTCGCCGAGGTGCTGAAGGCCTGCATACTGTGGGTTGGAAGCAAACTCTGCAGCGGTAGTTCCTGCAGGTACCAGGGTTAGAAGACCACGGCTGACGGCAACGCCGGTAATAACCAAGAACATAATAATCATGGTCAGACCAATGGAAACGGTGTTGTCGCGCAGGAAGATGAGGCGCTTGGAGAACTTGATATTCTCGGTGCTATTCTCGCGATCGGAAGCAAAAAGCTTACCAACCATACCTGCAAGCCAATAACCAGCGCCACCAAAGTGACCAAGTGCAACGGAATCACTGCCGGTAACCTTGCGCATGGTTGGCTGGCAGTATG